>NZ_BSPB01000005.1:0-193198 GCF_030160815.1 Hydrogenophaga electricum
GCTGCAGTTGCGCCTTGAAGGCCCGCGCGCACAGCAGGTAGCCCGTCAGGTTCACCGACAGCACCGTGTTCCAGTCGGCCACGCTCACGCTCTCCAGCGTCCCAGCCTTCAACAGGCCGGCGTTGTTGATCAGGGCATCGCAAGGCCCCCAGGTGTCTTGAACTTTTTGGGCGACCTCCAGCATTTGCGCTTCATCACTGATGTCGCACACCCAGGCCTGTGCTTCGCCTCCCGCCGCCTGCACCTGCTCGGCCATGCGCCGGACTCCCGGGCCATCCCGATCGAGCAAAACCACACGGGCACCTACCGCCGAAAACCCCGCGGCCATGGCGGCACCGATGCCGCTGGCGGCACCCGTCACGACGCAGACACGCGCCGCCAACCCCAGCCAATCCTGTCCTTCACGCAAGGCTTGTCTCCTGTTCAACTGAGCCGGGATTGTTGGTTCCGGGGCCGGATCCGAACCCAACGTTTATGGCAAAGAACAGGACGTTTCGTGCATGGATGGCCCGTGAATCAGCGATTTCAGGGTTATCCCTAGCGGGGTTTGAGCGCCAATCAGACCGCTGTCCCCGGTGAGGGAAACGGGCCGTGCCCCGCCATCAGTCGACCCTGGCGCCGTCCACGGGCCCTGCCGACCCTGCCTGCTACGCAGGGTGCTATCGACGACGGTGTGGCTCGATTCGTGGTGCAGGACAGGCCCATCCGCCCGAAGATGTCTGGCGCGCCCGGCGGGATCTGTTGCCCCTGACCCCATCACACCCGGTCTTGTTGAAAACCCGCCGGCCTTGCCGCTTTCCCTGCAGCACGATGAGTGACCCTCGAGAGCGGCCAGGCCCTCAGCAGGGTGCGCCCTGCCCCGCTGTCATGCGTTCAGGGAAGCTGTTCGAGCGCGTGCATGTAGCGCTCACTGACCATCAGCGCGGCCCAGTCGAGGGAGCGCCCCTGAGGCACCAGAGCACGCCGACGCTCTTCGCTGGCCGGGTTCGGGACCCAGCGGCCTTCGATCTGAGCCCGCGCCAGTGCTTCGATAGCCTCGTCGATGGGCGCGCCCTCGTCCACCACCGACTGGTTGCACAGCAGCACCAGGTCGCCGCCCGCCCCCAGTGCGGCGAGCGCCGCCTCGGCAAACCCGACCTCGCGCCCTTCAATCACGCGGGCCGCCGCCATGCTCAGGTCGTCGCTGAAGATCGCCCCTGTGAAGCCGAGCCGGCCCCGCAAGATGTCCTGCAGCCAGCGCGCCGAGAACCCTGCCGGCCGCGCATCCACCTGCGGGTAGATCACGTGGGCCGGCATGACCGCGTCCAGGCTCGCCGACAGCCAACCGTAGGGCGCAGCGTCTTCGGCCAGGATGGCCCGCAGGCTGCGCCGGTCCACAGGCACCGCCAGGTGGGAGTCGGCACGCACGAAGCCGTGGCCGGGAAAGTGCTTGCCGCAGTTGCCCATGCCACTGTTTCGCAGGCCGTGCATGAGTGCCTGGGCCAGCATGGTCACCACGCGCGGGTCGCGGGCGAAGGCCCGGTCTCCGATGACCGCGCTTTCGCCGTAGTCCAGATCGAGCACGGGTGTGAAGCTGAGGTCGACGCCACACGCCCGCAGTTCCGCACCCAGCACGTAACCGGCCGCGGTCGCTGCGTTGGCGGCGCGCAAGGCCGGCCCGCCGTCAACCTCACCCGGGCGCGGGGTTTCGTGCCAGAGGCGGCCCAGGGCCGCCATGGGCGGCAGATGCGTGAACCCGTCGCCGCGAAACCGCTGCACACGGCCCCCCTCATGGTCCACGGCGATCAGCAGATCGCGCCGCACCGCCTTGATCTGCGCGCACAGCCGGGTGAGCTGCGCACGGTCTTTCCAGTTGCGCCCGAAAAGGATGACGCCCCCCACCAGCGGATGGGCCAGGCGCTGGCGGTCGGCGTGTGTCAGGCGGTGACCCGCCACATCGATGATCAGGGGCGCGTGATGGAGCATGGATGCGGGGCCGTCAGGCCTGGTGAGCAGAAGGTTCCAGGGTTTCGACCACCACGAAGCTGGCCGCGTAGTCGGTCTCGTCGGTCACCGTGACGTGTGCGCGCCAGCCGCGCGCGGCGAACCAGTTTTGCAGCTCGCCATGCAGCACGATCACGGGTTGCCCGCTGGGCAGGTTGGCGATCTCGCAATGCCGCCAGGTCATGGGCATGCGCATGCCCAGGCCGATGGCCTTGGAGAAGGCTTCCTTGGCCGAAAAGCGCGTGGCCAGGTAACGCAGGCCGCGCTGCGGCCACCGGGCACCTCGCCGCTGCCAGACGGCGAACTCGGCGTCGCTGAGCACCTTGTGCGCGAACCGCTCGCCCTGGCGCTCCATCGTGGCCTGGATCCGGCGCACGTCGCACACGTCGGTGCCGATGCCCACGATCATGGTCAGACCGCCCCGGGTTCGAATGCCTGCGCAATGCAGTCCTGGTAGCCGGCCACCGTGGCGGCATAGCCCAGCTCCAGCGCGTCGGCGATCAGTGCATGCCCGATGGAGACCTCGCTGACGCCCGGCACCGTGCGCAGAAACGCCGTGAGGTTGTCGCGGTTGAGGTCGTGACCGGCGTTCACACCGAGGCCGGCCGCCAGCGCCGCCTGCGCCGCGGCGGCGTAGCGGCCCAGCTGGGTCGTGGCGTCCGGCGTGCCCCAGGCGGCCGCGTAGGGTTCGGTGTACAGCTCCACCCGGTCGGCTCCCACGGCGCGGGCGGGCGCCATCTGCGCCGGCTCGGGGTCCATGAACAGGCTGACACGCACGCCCAGGGCGTGAGCCTCCGCCACCACCGGCGCCAAGCGCTGCGCATCGGCCGGGAATCCCCAGCCGTGATCGCTGGTGAACTGGCCTTCGCTGTCGGGCACGAAGGTCAGTTGGTGCAAGGGCAGCCCCAGCCCCTTGAGTTCACGGGCCAGGGGCATGAGGTTGTGAAAAGGGTTGCCTTCGATGTTGAGCTCGCGTTGCGGCCAGGCCTGCATCAGCTCGGCCAGTTCGAACACATCGTGCCGGCGGATGTGGCGCTCGTCGGGGCGCGGGTGGATGGTGATGCCTTGCGCACCGGCCTGCAGGCACAGCGTCGCCGCCCGGGTGACCGACGGAATGCCCAGATGCCGCGTGTTGCGCACCAGGGCCACTTTGTTGAGGTTGACGGACAGGGCTGTGCGAACGGAAACGGTCATGGCAGAGGTGAAGAAGCGTCGGGCCGAACCACCGGTCCGGCCGGATCGGACGGGCTGGGCACGCTGCTCGCGCGGCCCATGGCCTGCACATCGAGCATCAGTTGCCGCGTGCGGAACACCCGCACGCCACTATGGTAGTGCAGCAGGCTCCGCGTCTGCGTGCGCAGGGCGGTGTGCACGGGCATGCTGGCGCGCAACGTGGCCAGGAACGCGTCGCGCGCCGCCATCGCGGCATCCAGGGCCAACCACTGCGCACCCGTCAATCCCTGCCCGGCCTCTTCGTCGGCCAAGGGGCTCAGGCCGGCTTCCGGCCGCAAGGTGTAGGCCTGGTCCGGGTCGAGCACCGCCAGGCTGCTGCCCTCGCGCCCCAGATCCGGCAGCAGCCCGACCGAGCGCAACAGCAGCAGTTCGAACGCCCGCAGCACCAGTTGCGTGGCATCGCTGCGCTCGGCCAGCAGTTCGACCGCGAGCGCGTAGTGGTCGAACAGGGCCGGGTGCGGATCGTCGCGCGCGAGCAGCCGCATCAGCAATTCGTTGAGATAGCTGCCCGCCATCAAGGCATCGCCTGTGGGCATCACGTGCCCACCCTGCCACTGCGCCGATTTGAGCGTGCGCACCTCGGCATCGCCCCCCCAGGACAGCGACAGCGGTTGCAGCGGCAACAACACGGGCCGGAACTGCGAAGTCGGTTTTTTCACCCCCTTGGCCACCAGGGCGATCCGGCCATGGTGTCGGCTGAACACTTCAAGGATGAGACTGGATTCGCTCCAGTCGTAACGGTGCAGAACGAAAGCCGCCTCTTCGCTGACCCGTTTGTTCATGGGCACCCGCAGCGGGTGTGCAGACCGGCCTGCCCCGCGCCTACGGCTGTGCGCAGGGGCCCGGTGTGCGGCACGAGGCAATACGCAGAGGCTCTATTCATACCCGAACGACCGCACCCGGGCATCGTCGTCGGCCCAACCCGAACGCACCTTGACCCACAGCTCCAGAAACACCTTGCAGTCCCAGAGCTTTTCGAGCTCCTGCCGCGCTTCGGTGCCAATGCGCTTGAGCTTTTCGCCCTTTTCGCCGATGACCATGCCCTTGTGCCCCTCGCGCTCGACCACGATGGTGGCCGCGACGCGGCGCATGGCGCCATCCAGTTCGAACTTGTCCACCACCACGGTGGAGGTGTAGGGCAGTTCGTCTCCGGTCAGCCGGAAGAGCTTCTCACGCACCATTTCGGCCGCCATGAAACGTTCGCTGCGATCGGTGAGTTCGTCGGGTTCGTGCATCCAGGGCTGCTGCGGCAGGTATTTGCCACAGATGTCGAAGAGCCGGCCGATGTCGCGCAGGTTCTTGGCCGACATGGGCACGAATTCGGCAAAAGCGTGCCGCTCCTGCATCGAGCGCAGCCAGGGGGCCAGTTCGCCGCGCCGGTGCACGAGATCGAACTTGTTGGCCAGCAGGATCACGGGGATGTTCTTGGGCAGCAGGTCCAGCACCTTGGCATCGGCCAGATTGAACCGCCCGGCTTCGACGACGAAAAGAATGAGATCGACATCGGTCACGGCACCCAGCACGGTCTTGTTCAGCGAGCGGTTGAGCGCGTTGCCATGGCGGGTCTGGAAACCGGGCGTGTCCACAAACACGAACTGGTCGGTCCCCTGCGTGCGGTAGCCGGTGATGCGATGCCTGGTGGTCTGCGCCTTGCGCGAGGTGATGCTGATCTTCTGCCCCACCAGGGCATTGAGCAGCGTGGACTTGCCCACGTTCGGTTTGCCCACAATGGCCACGAAGCCGCAACGCTGCGCCGACTCGGGCACCTCCTCCGGGACCGCTTCTTCGGCCATGGGGACTTCGGTGGGCCCGGCAGCGGGCAACGGCTTGCCCAGCGCACGGGCCAGCATGGCGTCGAGATCGTCGGCAGCGGCAGAAGAGGGAACGGGCTTGGGAGAGTCGTTGGCCATGAGGTTCAGGCAGGGGTTCGGGAAGGTTGGGGATTGCCTGAGGCCTGCAGCGACTGCAACATGGCCTGGGCAGCCGCCTGCTCACCCGCGCGACGCGAAGCGCCAATGCCGCGCTCGGTACGCCCCAGATCGGGCACTGCGCACTCCACGTCAAACGTCTGTTTGTGCGCTTCGCCCAGGGTGGCGACGACCCGGTACAGCGGCAGCGGCATCTTGCGCGCCTGCAGCCATTCCTGCAAGGCCGTCTTGGGGTCTTTGCCGAGGGCACTGGTGTGCACACTCAGATCGATGCCCGCGTAAAGCCGGCGCACCAAGGCATTGGCGGTTTCGAAACCGGCGTCCAGATAGACGGCCCCGATCACCGCTTCCAGCGCGTCGGCCAGGATGGAGGGGCGCTTGTGCCCCCCCGAGCGCTTCTCGCCATCGCCCAGGCGCAGACCATCTGCCAACCCCAGCCGCGAAGCCAGCTGGAACAAGGCGTCCTGTTTGACCAAGTGCGCACGCACCCGAGAGAGGTCACCCTCGGGCACGTCGGGGAGTTTTTCGAACAGCAGACCGGAAACCGCGAGGCTGAGCACGGAATCGCCCAGAAACTCCAGACGCTCGTTGTGGTCGCTCGAAAAACTGCGATGGGTCAACGCCCGCTCCAGCAGGCGTTCATTCGAAAACCGGTGATCCAGGCGTTTTTGCAGCGCCACCAATGGGGGGTTCAAGACTTTGCGCACTCCTGCCAGGCCTGTGCCTGGCGCCTACCCGTCACTGGGAACTGCCTTGGTATTTCATGAGCACATAGGCCGGCCCGGCGATGTGCACTTCCCGGCTGTAGTCGTAGGACACGACCACCTTGTCGCCCTGCTTGCCCACTTCCAGGTCCTTGCCGGTAATGGTGCGGATGTCGTCGATCGCGGCGGCGCGGTCGAAGATGTTGCGGACCTCGGCCACCGTGGCGCCGGCAGCGGCTTTCTTGACCGCTTTGTCCACGGCCAGGTACTCGAGGTAGGTCGGCACGATCTGCGCAACGATCACCCCCAGGAAAGCCAACAGCCCCCCCACAAACAGGAGCCCCAGGAAGGTCAGGCCGGTCTGGCGTTTTTTCAGCTGCATGTGATCATCCTCCAATGGCCATGGACGGCCTCATTCGAAAGAGCCGATCCGCCCCAGGTCCCCGAAGTTCATCCAGACAAAGAAGGCTTTGCCCACAATGTTGCCCTCCGGCACGAACCCCCAGAAGCGCGAATCCAGCGAGTTGTCCCGATTGTCACCCATCATGAAATAGTGACCCTGCGGCACTTTGCACACAACCCCCTCCACGCTGTAGCGGCATTGGTCCTTGTAGTCGAAATCCGACACCCCGGGGACGAACGCCGGCCGATCGTCATCGTTGAGCGTGCCGTAGCGCTTGCCTTCCAGGGTTTCCCGGAACTGCTTGGCATAACGCATGCTGTCGCTGTCGAAAAAGTCCGGCAGGGCCTCTTTGGGCACGGCTTGGCCATTCACCGTCAGTTGTTTGTTCAGGTAGGCCACCTCGTCCCCCGGCACCCCCACCACACGCTTGATGTAGTCCAGGCTCGGCTGCGGTGGGTAGCGAAAAACAATCACGTCTCCCCGCTGGGGCTGGTGGTTTTCGATGATCTTGGTGTTGATCACCGGCAGCCGCACGCCATAGTGAAACTTGTTCACCAGAATCAGGTCACCCACGCGCAAGGTGGGGATCATCGATCCCGAGGGAATCTTGAACGGCTCGACAATGAAGGAGCGCAGCACGAACACCGCCAAGATCACCGGAAACAGGCCGGCAGTCCAGTCCAGCCACCAGGGCTGTGCCAGCAAGCGGTGCCGGGCGGCCTCTTCAAACTGCAGGTCCACCTTGTCGATGCCCTGTCGCTGGAGCTCTTCGCGGCGCTGCCCGACTTCCTGCTCCGCACGCTCCACGGCACGGCGGCGTTGCGGCAGGAAATAGAAGCGCTCGGCCAGCCAGTAAACCCCTGTCACCACGGTCGCCAGCAGCAACAGCAAGGCAAAGTTGCCCTCGATGAAGCCGAAATACCAACCTGCGGCGTAAGCCAGAAACGCCGCCAGCACCAAGGCGGTCACACTGCTCATCGCGTTCTGCATCACTCCTCCACCTGCAGGATGGCCAGGAAGGCTTCCTGGGGCACTTCGACCGAGCCGATCTGTTTCATGCGTTTCTTGCCTGCTTTCTGCTTCTCAAGGAGCTTGCGCTTGCGGGTGATGTCACCCCCGTAGCATTTTGCCAGCACGTTTTTGCGCAGCGCCTTGATGGTCTCGCGCGCAATGATGTTGCCACCGATGGCGGCCTGGATGGCCACGTCGAACTGCTGGCGACTGATGATTTCCCGCATCTTGGCCGCCACGGCGCGACCGCGATACTGCGCCTGCGTGCGGTGCACGATGATCGACAGCGCATCCACTTTTTCGCCATTGAGCAGGATGTCGACCTTCACCACATCGGAGGCCCGGTACTCCTTGAACTCGTAGTCCATCGAGGCATACCCGCGGCTGACCGACTTGAGCTTGTCGAAAAAGTCCAGCACGATCTCGCCCAGCGGCATGTCGTAGGTCAGCATGACCTGCTTGCCGTGGTAGGCCATGTTCAGTTGCACGCCCCGCTTCTGGTTGGCCAGCGTCATCACCGGCCCCACATACTCTTGCGGCATGTACAGGTGTACGGTCACGATGGGTTCGCGGATTTCTTCGATGCGACCGATGTCGGGCATCTTGGACGGGTTCTCCACCTGGATCAGCTCGCCATCGCCCTTGAGCACTTCGTAGACCACACTCGGCGCGGTGGTGATCAGGTCCTGGTCGAACTCGCGCTCCAGACGCTCCTGCACGATCTCCATGTGCAGCAGACCGAGAAAGCCGCAACGGAAGCCGAAGCCCAGTGCTTGCGAGACCTCGGGCTCGTAGCGCAGCGCCGCGTCGTTGAGCTGCAGCTTCTCCAGCGCGTCGCGCAGTTGGTCGTACTCGCTGGCCTCGGACGGGTACAGGCCCGCAAACACCTGAGGCTGCACCTCTTTGAAGCCGGGCAGGGCTTCGGTGGCGAAAGCCAAGTTGGCGCCGCTGCTGGTCTTGATAGCGGTGACGGTGTCGCCCACCTTGGCCGCCTTGAGTTCCTTGATGCCCGCAATGATGTAACCCACCTCGCCGGCTTCCAGCGATTCGCGCGGTTCGTTGTGCGGGGTGAAGACGCCCAGCTTCTCGGCGTTGTAGAGCGCGCTGGTCGCCATCAGCTTGATCTTGTCGCCCCGGGCCAGACGCCCGTCGACCACGCGCACCAGCATCACCACCCCGACGTAGTTGTCGAACCAGCTGTCGATGATCATGGCGCGCAAAGGAGCGTCCGGCTTGCCGCGCGGAGCCGGCACTTTCGCCACCACCATCTCCAGGATGTCTTCCACGCCCATGCCGGTTTTGGCCGAGCAAGGCACCGCATCGGTGGCGTCGATGCCGATCACCTCCTCGATTTCCTGTTTGGCGTTGTCCGGATCGGCCTGCGGCAGATCCATCTTGTTCAGCACTGGCAACACTTCCACCCCGAGGTCCAGCGCGGTGTAGCAGTTGGCCACCGTCTGCGCTTCCACCCCCTGACTGGCATCGACCACCAGCAAGGCCCCTTCGCAGGCCGAGAGCGATCGCGACACCTCATAAGAGAAGTCCACGTGACCGGGCGTATCGATGAGATTGAGGTTGTAGACCTGACCATCGCGCGCCTTGTAATGGAGCGCCGCCGTCTGGGCCTTGATGGTGATGCCCCGTTCCTTTTCGAGGTCCATCGAGTCGAGCACCTGGTCGCTCATTTCGCGCTCCGACAGGCCACCGCACAGCGTGATGATGCGGTCGGCCAACGTGGACTTGCCATGGTCGATGTGCGCGATGATGGAGAAATTGCGGATGTGGTTCATCGGAGATGAGGACCCGGCCCTGCGGAGCAGACAAACGCTCCCGGCACCGGCGAAACAAACATAAAAAAGGGCGCGTCAGGTGGTGACGCGCCCGTAACCAACAATCAATGGCAACTGCGATAGTTGGGATTTCATTGTAGGCAAAAAGCCCCGATCCGGTATCCCACCATCGCCCGCCTCGGCCTGTTGCGACGCAGCAACGCAGCCTTTAACCACAAGTTATCCACAGATTGTATGCCTTCGCAGATCACAAGGTGTGGACGACATGAACATATCCTGTGGACTTCTTGCATGATGAATCCGTCATACCGGATCCGTGCGAAATGGCCACCGGAAACCGCGTGATTTTACCGGGTTCGGTCACGAGCATGCATTCCAGTGAGTGATCACCAACACGCGCCACCCTATCTATCGAGAAAGATCGATAGAAAACATCCTGTCGCGAAACGGCCAACCCTTAAAACCCCACATCCGACCGGGAAAGTCGGGTTTGGGGCTTGATCCCACCTTTACCGCCCCAGACGGATCACGGTGTACTGCGCCCACTCGCCGCGGCGGAACAGCACGCTGACCGGCTTGGAGCGATCTACCTTGGACAGCACACCCTCAAAGTCCTTGACCGAGGGCACCTCGGTGTTCGCCAAAGCAATGATCACATCGCCTTCGCGAAGACCCGCCCGGGCTGCAGCCCCGTCAGCGCTGTCGACACGAACACCGCCCTTCAAATTCAGGTCCCGCTTGTCGGCAGTGCTCAGATCGGAAAGCGCCAAGCCCAGCGCCTGTGCTGCCCCGGGGGCCGCCGGCGGCTTGCTGCCTTCGCCGGCCGAGGCCCGCGGCTGGGGTTTTTCCGGTTCCAGCTCCGCCACCGTGATGGTCAGGTCCCGCTGTCCGCCGCGCCGGAACACCGTCATGCTGCTGCGGTTGCCGGGCTTGGTGTTACCGACCAGCCGAGGCAGGTCGATCGAGCGCTCGATGTCCTTGCCGTCAAACTTCAGGATGATGTCACCGGCCTCCACGCCAGCTTTGGCCGCTGGCGAATTGGGCTCGACACTGCGCACCAATGCGCCACGGGGTTGGCCCAGGCCGATGGACTCGGCCACTTCCTTGCTGACCTGATCGATCTGCACCCCGATGCGGCCGCGGGAAACACGGCCGGAAGAGCGCAACTGGTCAGACACCCGCACCGCCTCATCGATCGGAATGGCGAAGGAGATGCCCTGGAAGCCTCCCGAGCGCGAGTAGATCTGGCTGTTGATGCCCACCACCTCACCACGCATGTTGATCAGCGGCCCACCCGAATTGCCCGGATTGATGGCCACATCGGTCTGGATGAACGGCAGGAAGTCACCGGTATCACGCTGCTTGGCGCTGACGATGCCGGCGGTGACGGTGTTTTCCAGCCCGAAGGGCGAGCCGATCGCCATCACCCATTCGCCCACCCGCAACCGGCTCACGTCGCCAATACGCACCGGCGACAGTCCCGAGGCCTCGATCTTCACCACCGCGACGTCGGTGCGTTTGTCGGCCCCCACCACACGGGCTTTGAATTCACGCTTGTCCGGCAAGGTGACGATCAGCTCATCCGCGCCGTCCACCACATGGGCATTGGTCATGATGAAGCCATCGGCACTCAGCACGAACCCCGAACCCACGCCTTTGGGCTGTGCCTCTTCGGCTCCACCCCGGTCCGAACGCGGGGTCCGGGGTGTCATACCCGGTGGCACCGGAATGCCAAAGCGGCGGAAGAACTCCAGCATCTGCTCATCGGTGCCGCTCGACACGCTGCCAGCGCGCTCAAGCGTCCGGATATTGACCACCGAAGGCCCCACCATTTCCACGAGGTCGGTGAAATCGGGCAAACCCCGGACGCTGGGCGCCACAGCCGGCTGGGCCGATGCGGCCACGGGAGCGCCCACAGCCATCAAGGCCAGCGTAGCCGCCACGGCGACGGATTGAAAACAACGCAAAGCGAAGGAGGGTCGGATCATGGCAAGCCAGTCTTCGAAGAATGGGAAGAAACCGAAAACGGTGCGATAGATGGGGACAGGACAGGGGGATACAAGCCTGCCCCGGAAGCGTGCATCAGCGCGTGCGCTCCAGGGCCAGGACGAGCCGGCGCAGTGCGGTGGGTGGCACCTCACCGATGGCCGTTACCCAGTGTTCCCCCATGCGGCGCGTCAGCGAATGGGTGGCCCCCGCAGCGATCACCTGTTCCTGCGTATGCCGTTGGCTGTCGAATGGCTCAATGAACAGCGAGACCGACGCCAGCCCGTCAGAAAACACCCATTGCACCGAGGCTTCCGCGGGCGCGATCTGCGTGCCTTCCCGCACATAACAATTCATCGAGGCAAAGCCTGGCACCGGCTCTTTCAAACGCCAGCCCTGGGCCTCAGGCGTGGTCTTCTTCATCACAGGGCGGTGGACTTCATAGCCGCGCGTGTCCTTCATCTGCTTGGCCAGCTTGTCCATGCGCACCGGGGCGTCCATTTGCAGCTCGGAAAAGGCCACCTGCTCCAGCACCTTGTCCTGGTCCAGCGTCTGCAACTTGACCACCAAGCCCGTCTTTTTTTCCGCCCAGATCCGGTAACCGAACCGCAACCCGTCCTTAGGCACGATATCCACCACGTCGGCCAGGTGTCCGGCCACCCGCTCGGTGTCGCGCTCGTTCACCGCATAGAACTCAGCGATCGTGTTGCTTGGCGTGCGCAGCAGTTCGGGGAACAGCCCCAGCGACTCGCGCTTTTCCACCCAGGCTGTCTTGGACTCCGGGATGAACGTGATGACTTCGTTGTTGCGGCGGATGGTGGTTCGAGGCACCCCGGTCAGCGTTTCGACGCGCTCCATCTGCTGGCGGCCATCACAGACGTGCCAGATGCGCGAAGCAGACATGTCGGTACCGGCCGAAACCACCAGCGTGCCGACGTAAGCCATTTCGCGCGAAGCCTCGTGCATGCGCGTCAGCCACTCGGTGAGGCTGCGAGCCGAGGTCGCGGGCGCCTGCGCCCAGGTGGATGCCCCCACCGTGCCAGCCAGCGCGACCAGCGCCACAGACACCCAGCGGCGCAGCCGGGGGCGTTGGAAGGAAAAAACCCAGGGAAGCGAGAGGGCCTGTTGCGTCATGAAACCGATGCTCAACGTCGCGGGCTGCCGTCATGGGTGGCATTGCGCAAGAAGCCTGCCGGCATCTGCAACGCCGACAGCCCACCGTACTGCCGGTGCTCTGCCAGCAGCTCCTCCAGCCGGGGATCGCGAATGATCGCGCCTTGCCCGGTCTGCACCACCACCATCGGCGACGCCGTTTCCGGCCCGGCATTCGACACCGCCTGCAGAACCGGCGTGCTACCGTCTGCGGCAGCCAGTTGCGGTCCCGAGGCCGATCCGGCAGCGCCCGGCATCGCACCCAACACACTCCAGCCCACGGCAACCACCGCCGCCACCGAAGCCACGCCAGCCAGCATCTTCCACCGGAAAACGGCCTCGTTGGCCGCGCCCCCCCGAACCTGAGGGACCGGGGTCGTCAGCAACGCCGGCCGGACCACCTCATCCACCGTCAACCGTGCTTCGATATCGGCAAAGAAAGCACGGGATGCAGGCAGACAGGCCTGTCCGCGAAGCGCCTCCCCAATCAGGTGGTACCGATCCCAGTCGGCACACGCCTGGGCCGAGCCGCTACCGCCTTGCAGCCAGACATCCCACTCCTGGGGCGTCGCTTCGCCGTCCATCAATGCCGACAACACGTCATCACCCGCCTGCGCGGGCACCAACCCGCCCGCCGTGGCAGCCGGTTTCGCATCAAAGGAAGAAGCGTTCATCATGACTCTCGTTCAAAACAGGGGCGTCGGCCTTACCAGCGTTTGCCGATCTGGCGGTCCAGCATGGGCTTGATCCGGTTGGAAATCGCTTCGCGGGCCCGGAAGATGCGCGAGCGCACCGTCCCGATCGGGCAATCCAGCGCCTGGGCAATGTCCTCATAGCTCAGCCCTTCAATTTCCCGCAAGGTGATTGCCATCCGCAGCTCTTCCGGCAAGGCTTCCATGGCCTCGTTCACCGCAAGGGCAATCTCCTTGCTGGCCAGCACGGCTTCGGGCGTCTCCGTATCGGCCACGCTGACATTTAGTTCACGCTCCGGCGCGGAAGTTTCATCGTCCTCACCGGATTTGAGCTGCGACTGAAAGACCAGCGGATCCCGCTTGAGTTCCATCAGCTGCTTTTTGGCCGTGTTCACCGCGATGCGGTACAGCCAGGTGTAGAACTGCGCGTCTCCGCGAAACTGCGCCAGCGCCCGATAGGCCCGAATGAAAGTCTCCTGGGCAATGTCCTGCACCAGATCGGTGTCGCGCACCATGCGCCCGATCAGGCGTTCCACCCGGCGCTGGTACTTGATCACCAGCAGTTCGTAGGCCCGCATCTCGCCGGCCAGCGTGCGCTGCACGAGCATGGCGTCGCTGTCGGGTGAAGGGGGAGCGGCGTGCGGATCGTTTGACATCTAGGGGTTAAGTTGGCCGCGGAAATATACCCGAAGGTCACCTGTCGGCACGCACCCGGTCCTTCTCTCAACCACCAGCCACCACAGCCCGCCGCATGGCCGACCAGTTGACCGGGTCGCATTGGCGCTCCACCCATATCCAACGCGAGCCTCGATCCAGGAAGAACAGACGCAGACACATCCGGGTCTGCAAATCGAGCACGCACTCCACCCCTGTCAGGCGCGTGCCATCGGGGTAAGCCTGACTGCGCCAGAGCCAGCCGCCCTCACCCCGTTCGTCTGGCATCACGCCCGCTTCCCAGTGCAGCCATCCCTGAGGGGATCGCCACCACCCGTGAAACGCCACCAGGCACCATCCAGCCCAGGCCAGCAGGCCACCAGCCAAGGTCCAGGCTGCCCAGCCAGGCTGTCCAGACATGGAGTGCCCCCAAAGAAGCGACATGACCAGCGCCAGCACGGCCAGCACACCCTGACAGGTACCATAGAAAGCACTGCGCCCCACCGGAAATACCACCGACGGGGCGCTGCGCATGGGAGAACAGGGCGGTCAGACCTTGCGGAAAACCAAGGTCCCGTTGGTGCCGCCAAAGCCGAAGTTGTTCTTCACCGCCACATCGATCTTCATATCCCGTGCCGTATTGGCGCAGTAATCCAGATCACACTCGGGATCCTGGTTGAAGATGTTGATGGTGGGCGGGCTCTTCTGATGATGCAGTGCCAGCACGGTGAACACGCTTTCAATGCCCCCCGCGCCACCCAGCAGGTGACCGGTCATCGACTTGGTGGAGTTGACCACGATCTTCTTCGCGTGATCACCCAACGTGGCCTTGATGGCATTGGTTTCGTTCACATCACCCAGCGGCGTGGACGTGCCATGCGCATTGACGTACTGCACTTCGTCGGCATTGATGCCGGCGTTGCGCAACGCGGCCGTCATCGAACGGCGCGGCCCATCGATGTTGGGTGCCGTCATGTGGTACGCATCGCCACTCATGCCGAAACCCGCGATTTCCGCGTAGATGCGGGCACCGCGCGCCTTGGCATGTTCGTATTCCTCGATCACCAGCACGCCCGCACCCTCGCCCAGCACGAAACCATCGCGGTCCTTGTCCCAGGGACGGGAAGCGGTCTTGGGATCGTCATTGCGGGTGGACAGCGCCCGGGCCGAAGCGAAACCGCCCAGACCCAGCGGGGACACCGTGGCCTCAGAACCCCCCGCAACCATCACGTCGGCATCGCCCGATTCGATCATGCGCGCAGCCAGCCCGATGGCGTGCAGCCCTGTCGTGCAGGCCGTAACCACCGCGATGTTGGGGCCCTTGAACCCGAACTTGATCGATACATGGCCCGAGATCATGTTGATGATCGAGGCTGGCACGAAAAACGGCGAAATGCGGCGCGGGCCGCGGGCCGTCAGTTCGGCATGGGTGTTTTCGATCAGCGGCAGGCCGCCAATACCCGACCCAATGTTCACACCGATGCGGGTGGCCTCCTCCTCGCCCAACGCATCGCCCGTCGGCAGACCGGAGTCGGCCACCGCCTGGCAAGCAGCGGCCAGCCCCAGATGAATGAAGCGGTCCATGTGACGCGCCTCTTTCTCGGGGATGTAATCCGCGATATTGAACCCCTTGACTTCACCAGCAAACTTGCACGCGAACGGGTTCGCATCGAAGTGGGTGATGAAGTCAATGCCGGACTGACCGGCGAGAAGATTGGCCCAAGTATCTTGCACCGTGTTGCCCACGGGCGAGATGCAACCCAGGCCGGTCACGACGACACGGCGACGGCTCATGGGCGAATCAGGCCTTCTGGTGCGAAACGGCGTAGTCGATGGCGTTTTGCACGGTGGTGATCTTTTCGGCGTCTTCGTCGGGGATTTCGATGCCGAATTCGTCTTCGAGGGCCATCACCAGTTCCACGGTGTCGAGCGAGTCAGCGCCCAGATCGGCCACAAAAGCCTTTTCATTGGTGACCTGACTTTCTTCCACGCCGAGTTGTTCGGCAATGATCTTCTTGACACGTGCTTCGATATCGCTCATAGATCCCTCTAAGGGTGGTTGAGATACAAACGTCCATTTTAGCCGGGACCGCCCGGCAGGCCGAATCCGGCCCGCCGGGCGGTCCGGCATGGGCTCATGCAGGCGACACGTTCAGGCCATGAACATGCCACCGTTGACGTGCAGTTCCTGCCCCGTCACGTAGGCGGCCTGGGGGCTGGCCAGGTACGACACCGCGTGCGCGATGTCGGCCGGCTTGCCAAGGTGCCCCAGCGGAATCTGACCCAGCAGCGCTTTCTGCTGCTCTTCAGGCAGAGAGGCGGTCATGTCGGTTTCGATGAAGCCCGGCGCCACGCAATTGACGGTGATGTTGCGACTGCCCAGTTCGCGCGCCAGTGCACGGGTCATGCCCGCCACGCCGGCTTTGGCCGCCGCATAGTTCGACTGGCCCGCATTGCCCGAGGCACCGACCACGCTGGTGATGCTGATGATGCGGCCATACCGCTGCTTCATCATCGGACGGATCACCGCCCGGCTCAGGCGAAACACGGCTTTGAGGTTCGTGTCGAGCACGGCATCCCAGTCGTCGTCCTTCAAACGCATGGCCAGCATGTCGCGCGTGATGCCCGCATTGTTGACCAGCACCTGCAGGGCGCCGTGGTCTTTCACCAAGGCATCGACCAGCGCTTCGGCCGCAGCCGCGTCATTGACATCGAGCCGCGCCCCGCGGCAGCCTGTCACGGCACCGGGCACCGCCTGCAGCGCCTGGCTGATCCGTGCAGCACCATCGTCGCTGGTGGCGGTACCCACCACAATCAGCCCCTTGGCCACCAACTCCTGGGCAATCGCGGCCCCGATGCCGCGCGACGCGCCCGTCACCAAGGCCACCTGGCCCGCAAACTTCACTTCTGTCATAGACCTGTTCTTTCGCTTGGGGGATTCAGCCCAGCAGGGCCTTGACCTCGGCCAGCGTGGCCGGATCGAACAAGGGCGCGCCGTTCAGTTCGCTGTCGATGCGCTTCGTCATGCCCGCAAGGACCTTGCCGGGCCCACATTCGATCAGCGTCGCCACACCCCGCGCCTTGATCGCCTGCACGCATTCGACCCAGCGGACCGGCCCGAAGGCCTGGCGATACAGGGCATCACGGATGCGCTCGGCATCGGTTTCGACCGCCACATCGATGTTGTTGATCACCGGAATGCGCGGCGCCGCCAGCGTGGTGACAGCCAGTTGTTCGCGCAACTTGTCGGCCGCCGGTTTCATCAGGCTGGAATGGAACGGAGCCGACACAGGCAGCGGCAACGCGCGTTTGGCGCCTTGCGCCTTGAGCAGCTCGCAGGCCTTTTCGACCGCAGCCTTGCTGCCGGCAATGACTGTCTGAGCCGGGTCGTTGAAGTTCACGGCCTCCACCACTTCACCGCTGTCGGCTGCAAAGGTAGCTTGCGCCTCGGCACAACCCGACCGGACCTTGCCCGACTCCATGCCGAGAATCGCCGCCATGGCACCTGCACCCACCGGCACGGCTTCCTGCATGGCCGCGGCGCGAAACCGCACCAGCGGTGCTGCCTGCGCCAGCGTCAGCACGCCTGAGGCCACCAGCGCAGCGTATTCGCCGAGCGAATGGCCCGCCAAAGCGACGGGATCGGCGCCACCCTCAGCCTTCCACACACGCCAGGCTGCCACCCCGGCCACCAACATCACCGGCTGGGTGTTGGTGGTCAGTGCCAAGGCCTCTTTGGGGCCTTCGTGGATCAGACGTTCCACGTCTTCACCCAGGGCCTCGGACGCCTCTTTGAGCGTCTCGGCAACCACCGGGTTATCGCCCCAGGCATCGAGCATGCCCACGGACTGCGAACCCTGCCCCGGAAAAACGAATGCAAATGCGGTCATCTTCAATTCATTCCATGACTGCGGGCCTGCCTGCGAGGCCCGACGCTCAGAAATCGAGCAGCACGGCGCCCCAGGTGAAGCCGCCGCCCACACCTTCAAGCAACAGCGTGTCGCCCTTGCGAACCTGGCCTGCACGAACAGCGTGATCCAGCGCCAGCGGGATGGACGCTGCGGATGTATTGCCATGCTGGTCCACCGTCACCACCACCTTGCCCATGGGCAGCTTGAGCTTGCGGGCCGTGCTTTGCATGATGCGGATGTTGGCCTGGTGCGGAATCAACCAGTCAATGTCGGCATCGGTCTTGCCAGCCTTGGTCAGCACGGCACGCGCCGCATCTTCCAACACACCGACCGCCAGCTTGAAGACCGCCTGACCATCCATCTTGAGCAACGGATCGCCAAGCACCTGCCCACCGGACACATGGCCGGGCACGCACAGGATGCCCACGTGCTTGCCATCCGCATGCAGATCGGACGCCAGGATGCCGGGCGTGTCCGACGCCTCCACCACCACGGCACCGGCGCCATCGCCGAACAGCACGCAGGTGGTGCGGTCGTTGAAGTCCAACAGGCGCGAGAACACTTCGGCACCGATCACCAGCGCCCGGTTGGCCGAACCGACCTTGATCATGGCGTCGGCAATGCTCAGTGCGTACACGAAACCGCTGCACACGGCCTGCACGTCGAACACCGGGCACCCCGCCAGTCCCAGCTTGTGCTGGATGATGGCCGCGGTCGACGGAAACACCATGTCCGGCGTCGACGTGGCCACGATGATCAGGTCGATCGACGCACCGTCCACACCGGCCGCGGCCAGCGCACGGCGCGCCGCTTCGGCCCCCAGATCGCTGGAAAAGACGCCTTCACCAACAAAATGCCGGGCCCGGATCCCGGTGCGCTCGACGATCCATTCGTCACTGGTATCGACACCGCGCGGAGCCAGCAGGTCCACCATGTCCTGATTGGTCAGGCGCTGGGGAGGCAGGCAACTGCCGGTACCTGTGATGCGGGCGTAACGGGTCATGCGAAGTCGGGCGTGTCAGAACATCAAAGGGTGGGAATGCCGCGCAGATCGCTCGGCGTCACATCACCGGAGATCAAAGGTGCGGCATGGGCAATGCGGGATTGCACATCGTCGAGCAACCGATGACGGGCCGCATCATAAGCCCGAGCCAGCGCGTGCTCGAACGCAAACGCGTCAGCCGATCCATGGCTTTTGAACACCAGCCCCCGCAGCCCGAGCAGCGCCGCACCGTTGTAACGTCGATGATCCACCCGCTTCTTGAACGCAGATAACACCGGATACGCAAACAAACCACCCAGTTTGGTGAAGATACTGCGCGAGAACTCTTCGCGAATGAAGCCCCCGATCATGGCCGCCAGCCCTTCGCTGGCCTTGAGCGCCACATTGCCCACGAAACCATCGCACACCACGATGTCCGTGGTGCCCTTGAAGATGTCGTCGCCTTCGACGTTGCCGAAAAAATTCAAGTCCCCGGTGTTCGCGGCATTGCGCAGCAACACGCCCGCCTTCTTGATCACCTCGCTGCCCTTGATGACCTCCTCGCCCACGTTGAGCAGGCCGACACTCGGGTTTTCGCGCCGATCGGCAGCCGCCACCAGGGCCGATCCCATGACCGCGAACTGCAGCAGGTGTTCGGCTGTGCAGTCGACATTGGCCCCCAGATCCAGCACCGTCGTGGCACCGCCACGGGCATTGGGCAACTGGGTGGCGATCGCCGGACGGTCAATGCCCTCCAGCGTCTTGAGCACATAACGGGCAATCGCCATCAAGGCTCCGGTATTGCCCGCCGAAACCGCCGCCTGCGCCGCGCCCTCCTTGATCTGGGCGATGGCCACCCGCATGGAAGAGTCCTTCTTCTTGCGCAGCGCCACCTCCACCGTATCGTCCATGGTCACGACCTCGGTGGCCGGCACCACGCGGCAGCGCACATTGTTGACGACCTGCGACCAGCCGGCCAGGGCTTGCGGCTGCCCCACCAGCAGCAACTGCACATCGGCATGGCGCCCGAGAAAGGCCGCACAGGCCGGCAGGGTGGCGGAGGGACCGATGTCGCCTCCCATGCAATCCACGGCAATCGTGATCATGAACGCTTCCGGAGAATGACCCCATCCGGGTCACCAAAACAACAAAGGCCCGCATGAAAAGCCATGCGGGCCTGTGCCTGGGGCCTGACATGCTGGCGCGCTGCCGCGCCGCCAGACCAGGCGGGTCCGTCAGGCTTCGGACTTGTTCTTGAGCACCTGGCGGCCACGGTAGAAGCCGTTCGGGCTGATGTGGTGACGCAGGTGCGTTTCACCGGTGGTCGGCTCAACGGCGATACCCGGCACGCTCAGAGCGTTGTGCGAACGGTGCATACCGCGCTTGGAGGGGGACTTTTTGTTTTGCTGGACGGCCATGATGGGCTCCTTGGGATCCTTGAGGATCGGAATTGGTCTACGGGTGCGCCGCGAACCCTACACAAAACCGTGAAACGGATGCCAGCGCAAAGCCAAGCATTATAACCGGCTGATCGCCACTCGCCAAGCCTGGGCTTTTTACCGCTTTTTCAAGTCGGCCAGTGCAGCAAACGGATTCGGTGCCGCAGCGGGCGCTGCCCCGGCGGCATCCGCCCCCAGATCGCCGGCCGACATGACAACCGGGCCAGGGCACACCTCGTGCATGGGCACCAGGGGCAACTCCATCAGCAGCTCGTCTTCCATCAGATCCAGCAGGTTCGGCCGGGGCTCCAGCGCCAGCACATCCTCGTCGCTGTCCTCATCCTCTGCCGCCGCCGTCGCCTCGTCGTCGACAAAACGGAACCAGCGATCCACCCCCAGAGGCAGGACCACCGGCTTCAGGCAACGCTGACAGGTCACCGGCACCTGCGCCTGGGCCTGCAGATGCAGCCACACTGCGCCCACGCCCGAGGGCCCCGCACGCCAATCACCCTGGACGGACCAGTTCACCGGTACCTGACGGGTGGCATCCTCTGCCGACTCGGCCACCAGCCGGTCAAAATGGGCCAGAGGTTCATCACCCGACAGCGTCCCACCCGCCTGGGCAAAGGCGGCCACATCCAGCCGTTGCGGATTCCAGTTGACGTTGGCGGCTTTTTTCATGGGCGGCAGTGTACGGGACATCCCGCCGCTCGCCCGGATGCCCACGAAGACAGCGGCACAATCGCGGCATGACTCCGAGCACCGCCCTCCCCTCCACGGGCCGCCCCCTGATCCTGGGCTCAACCTCACCTTACCGCCGCGAGCTGCTGAGCCGGCTGGCCGTGCCTTTCGACACCGCCAGCCCCCAGGTAGACGAAACCCCTCTGCCCGGGGAAAGCCCGCGTACGCTGGCACTGCGCCTGGCCGAAGCCAAGGCCCGTGACGTCGCCCGCCGGTATCCGCAGGCGGTGGTGATTGGCAGCGACCAGGTGGCCGATCTGGCTGGACTGCCCCTGGGCAAACCCGGCACTCACGAACGCGCCGTGGCCCAGCTGCGCCAGATGAGCGGCCAGACCGTGGTCTTCCAGACCGCCGTGGCCGTGGTCTGCGAAACGACCGGTTTCTGCCAGATCGACCTGGCCGCCGTCAACGTGGTGTTTCGCCCCCTCGGCGACGCCGAAATCGAGCGCTACCTGCGCCTCGAACAGCCCTATGACTGCGCCGGCAGCGCCAAAAGCGAGGGTCTCGGCATCGCCTTGCTCGAACGCATTGACAACGACGACCCCACCGCCTTGGTGGGCCTGCCACTCATCCGCACCTGCCGCATGATCCGCGCCGCCGGCGTGGCCATTCTGTGAGCCCCTCATGACGGGCAAGCTCTATCTCGTCCCCACACCGCTGGATTTTGGCTGCACGGACGAGCACCCACCCGCCCCAGTGAGTGCCTGGCTGCCAGCGAATACCTTGGCAGTCGCAGCCGGTCTGCAGCACTGGATTGCCGAAAACGCCAAGAGCACACGCGCCTTTCTCAAACGGGTGGGGGCCGAAGCCCCACTCGCAGCGCCACTGCAGACGCTGCAGATCACCGAATTGCCTCGCGCTGCCCACAAAAAGGGCGATCACCTCCCCACCACCGCCAGCGATGCCCAGGCCCGCAGCCTGTTGCAAGCTGCGCTGGAAGGACATGACATGGGACTCGTCAGCGAGGCGGGCATGCCGGCCATCGCCGACCCCGGCAGCGCCATCGTGCGCGCCGCCCACGCCCTGGGCATTCCCGTGGTACCGCTCACTGGCCCGATCTCGCTCATGCTGGCGCTGGCGGGCAGCGGGCTGAACGGGCAACACTTCGCCTTCGTGGGCTACGTTCCCCAGGAGCCCGCCGAACGGGCCAGGCGCTTGCGCGAACTGGAAACGCAGGCCCTCAAAAGCGGGCAGACCCAGATCCTGATCGAAACGCCCTACCGCAATGCCGCGCTGCTGCAGGCGCTGCTGCAGAACCTGCAGGCAAACACGCGCCTGGCGGTGGCGTGCGGCCTCACGCTGCCGAACCAGACCATTCGGAGCGCGCTGGTCTCCGAATGGAGAAAGACCGCCTCCCCGCACGACAACCCAACCCTCAAGGCGCCGGCCATTTTCATGCTGGGAAGGTAGCGCGTCAGAACGCCCGGCCCATCAGCTCAGCGCCTTTTGCATGTGTGCCCGCACGGCACCGCTGAGTTCGGGGTCTGCCAGCGCCAGATCGATCGTGGCCTCCAGGAACCCGGTTTTGCTGCCGCAGTCGTAGCGCTTGCCCTGGTAGCGGTAAGCGTAGACCTTCTCGGTCCCAATCAGGGCGGCGATGCCATCGGTAAGCTGGATCTCGCCACCTGCTCCTTGCGGCTGGCGACGGATGCTCCGGAACACCGAGGGCGAAAGGATGTAGCGACCGGCCACAGCCAGGGTCGAGGGCGCTACTTCAGGTACCGGCTTCTCCACCATGCCGAAAACTTCAGCCAGCGATTCATTGACCCCGCGGACGTCGACCACGCCATAGCGGCGCGTGTCCTCGCGCGGCACATCCTGCACCGCCAGCACCGTGCCGGGCGCACTTTCGTAGGCATCCACCATTTGCTTGAGCACCGACGGGCCACCCGGCGGGCCGACCATCAGGTCATCGGCCAGCAACACGGCGAAAGGCTCATTGCCCACCACCCGCTCCGCACACAGCACCGCATGCCCCAAACCCAGCGGACGCGGCTGACGGATGAACACGCAGTCCATGTCATCGGGTTTGATGGCGTGCACCAGCTTGAGCAGTTCGGTCTTGCGACCACGCTCCAGCTCGTATTCGAGTTCGAACGCCGCATCGAAGTGATCGCCGATGGCGCGCTTGTGCCGCCCGGTGATGAAGATCATCTGCCGGATGCCGGCAGCATAGGCCTCGTCGACGGCGTACTGGATCAAGGGCTTGTCCACCACCGGCAGCATCTCTTTGGGAATCGCCTTGGTGGCCGGCAGAAAGCGCGTGCCCAAGCCCCCAACAGGAAAGACGGCTTTGGTAATCAAATGGGCTCCTGGATGAAAAAGATCGGTAAGTAAGGTCAGCCAGCGCCGACTTACTTCAACGGTGCGAAGGAATGGGCGGCAGCCGCCTCGAACAGGCCCTGCCCCATGGACACGCCAAACTGGCGCGCCAGGCGCATGCCCACGTTTTCGCGCTGGGTGTAATCGACGATGGATTCGGCCTTGACGATCTCGCGGGCCACGAAGTCCACATTGCCCAGACCATCCGCCAGACCCTGGGCCACGGCCTGCTGGCCGCTCCAGACCAAGCCGCTGAAGGTGTCGGGCGTTTCCTTGAGGCGCGTACCCCGGCCCTTTTTCACAACCGCGATGAACTGGTTGTGAATTTCGGTCAGCATGGACTGGATGTACGCCTTCTGCGTCTCGTCCTGCGGGCTGAACGGGTCCAACATCGCCTTGTTTTGGCCGGCCGTCATGAGGCGCCGCTCGACACCGAGTTTTTCCATCAACCCCGTGAAGCCGAACCCGTCCATCAGAACCCCGATGCTGCCCACCAGGCTGGCCTTGTCGACATAGATTTCATCAGCGGCGGCAGCGATGTAATACGCCGCCGAGGCGCAGGTTTCTTCCACCACCGCATAGACCTTCTTGCCATGCAGCGTCTTGAGCCGGGTGATTTCGTCGTTGATGATGCCGGCCTGCACCGGGCTGCCACCTGGTGAATTGATCAGCAGCACCACCGCCTGGGCGCCACTGTCCTCGAAGGCGGAGTTGAGCGAGGCCACCACATTTTCAGCACTGGCCTCGGCGTTCGCCGCGATGGTGCCCTCGATCTCGATCAGTGCTGTGTGGGGCGTGCTGACGCTGCTGGTCAGCCGGTTGGCGTTCCAAATGCCCCAGGCCAGCGCGGCAAAAACACCCAGCCACAGCAGGCGCATGACCAGCCGCCAGCGGCGCGCAGCGCGCTGCTCCTTCAACTGGGCAAAGAGCAGTTTTTCGATGGTGGCCCGCTCCCAGCCAGCGGGTGTGGAGCTGGGAAGCGCAGAAGCGGCCGGGCGGTTGTCGTCTTCGAACATGAAGGAATCGGTTTCAGTACAAAACGGGCTTAAGCAGGTATTGTGACTGCCAGTGCACCACGCCGTCACGCTCGACCAGATCGATCTTGATCAGACCTCCCTTGCACGGCCCCCCTTTGCAGGCGCCAGTGGACGGTTCGTAGTGCGCGCCGTGGGTGGCACACAGCAGCCATCGCCCGGAATCATCGAAAAAGCGGTCTGGCTGCCAGTCCATCTCCATCGCCACATGCGTGCAGCGATTGAGGTAGGCATGTGCCGCCCCCTGATACCGGATCGCAAAAGCGCGGCAAGTCTGCCCGGCGTAAATCACATCAAAACCCACGGCCAAGCCACCCTCGGCCAAGTCGGCACTGCGGCAAAGCGGATAGACGGGTTCGGTAGCGGAGGCAGACATCGACGCCCTCAATCAAGCATGGGCTGACAGCCAGTCCCGGAGCTCGCTCACCGAGTGCGCCACATGCAAAGGTTGCAAGGCGTGAAAAGCCTCCGGCTCGTGCGCCCCATAGCTCACCCCCACGCAGGCGCAACCGGCGTTGCGCGCCATCTGCAGATCGTGGGTGGTATCACCCACCATGAGGGTGCGTTCGGGGTCGACCCCGAACTCGCGCATCAGTTCGTGCAGCATGAGCGGGCTGGGCTTGCCGGCGGTTTCGTCCGCCGTGCGGGACCCGTCAAAAACCCCCTGCAGTTCGACCGCCTGCAAAGCCTCATCCAGCCCGCGGCGGCTTTTGCCGGTGGCCACCGTCAACCAGTGATGGCGCGCCTTGAGCGCGGCCAGCATGGGCAAAACCCCGTCAAACAGGCTGATGGCGTTCTGACTCTGCCCGTAGTGGTGACGGTAGCGCTCGCCCAACAAGGGGTATTTTTCGGGAGGCACATCCGGCGCGGCATGCGCCAGGGCCTGCATCAGGCCCATGCCGATGACGTAGCTGGCCGCCTGCTGGCTGGGCATGGCACCGCCCACGTCTTTCACGGCTGCCTGAATGCACCGCACGATCACTGCCGTGGAATCAAACAGCGTGCCATCCCAGTCAAAGGCGATCAGGTCAAATTGTCGAGGGCGCATCAGTTACCCCACCTTCTGCGGCTTGGGCAGGGCCCAATCCGACATACCATTGCTTGCCAAGCCTTGCCGATACAACCCGCATGTTTCAAATCGTCACAAATCAAGCAACCGCGAACCAATAGACCATTCAATGCATTTCTGTTGGCCATAGAAAAAGCGCCCGAAGGCGCTTTGCATCGGTCAGGGCGATCAAATGCGGAAATCTTCAATGCTCTTGCCAGAAGCCAGCACCGCCTTGACCCATTCCGGCTTGCGACCCGGGCCGCCCGCCCAAAGTTCCCCGTTGGGGCCCCGGTATTTGGCGGCCGACTTGGCTTTGCCCGCCTTGCGGGTACCCCCCGCAGCACCCAGATCGGCAACCGTAATGCCGTATTCTTTCATTTTGGCCTTGATGTCCGCAATCACGGAGGCCAGTTCATCCTTGCGGGCCTGTTCGGCCTGCGCCATCAGCGCTTGGGCTTGCGCCATCAGTTCGGAATAGCTTGCCATTGACGTTCCTTAAATTGTTTAATCTTGACTTTCACCAGCACCAACGATGCTGCCTGCATTTTAATCACAAACCCGCCCACCTCTGCAGCTCCCCAGGCAATTCGGAGCACAATTCCATGCTTGCCCCGGTCACCGGATGGGCGATTCGCAATCGCCAGGCATGCAGAAACATGCGGCGCAATCCCGCCCGGGCCAATTCCCGATTGAATGCAAAATCCCCATACTTTTCATCCCCGGCGATCGGATAGCCGGCACTGGCCAGATGCACGCGGATCTGGTGGGTCCGCCCCGTCTTGATCGTCACCTCCAGCAAGCTCAACGGCCACAGCGCGGCCACGGGCACGCCCAGCCCCTCCGCAGCCCCTCGCACCTTGACCAGCGTCACCGAACGCATGCCATCCGGATCGTCCCGCCCAGTGACGCGCACGCGGCGTTCACCATCGGCCAACAGGTATTTGATCAACGGTTGATCCAACACCTTCAGGCGAGTCGGCCAGGCGCCTTTGACCAGCGCCAGATAGGTCTTGCCGGTTTCCCGCTCGCGAAACTGATCTTGCAGCGCCTTGAGGGCACTGCGCTTCTTTGCAATCAACAACAGGCCACTGGTTTCGCGGTCCAGGCGGTGCACCAGCTCCAGAAAACGCGCCTGCGGTCGCGCGCGACGAAGTTGCTCGATCACGCCGGAACTGACCCCGCTGCCACCGTGCACGGCCACCCCAGCCGGCTTGTCGATCGCCAGGAACGCCTCATCCTCATAAAGAACCGGGAATTCGCGGGCCGGTGCTGCCAGCGCCACATCGGGCTCGGCACGCTCCGCCAGACGTACGGGCGGAATCCGCAACACGTCGCCAGCCTCCACACGGTCATCCGCCGAGACCCGCCCTTTGTTGCGACGCACCTCTCCCGATCGGATGATGCGGTAAATATGGGTTTTGGGCACACCCTTGAGGTGCCGGATCAGGTAGTTGTCCAGCCGCTGCCCGGCCGACTCCGCGTCGACCGTCAGATGCCGGACCGCAGCGGGTGTTGAAGGCGTCATGCAGATTCCGAAAAAGCCGCGCCACGCGGCCAAGGCTGCGCACTATAATGCACCGGACCCACCGATCAATGTAAGTGGTTGATTTGCTTGAGTTTACGGCAATCATCCGGCAGCCCACCTCCCGGCAGCCCCCATCATCACATTGTCCGACGGGTCGAGATGGCCACCGCCTCCCAGGCCCCGGCGGCGCTTCCTGCCTTGCGAGACGAATCCGCAGGCCGGCGGCGCGACTGCCAGGCTGGCTGGCGACCGTGAATCGAACGAGACTCGCAAACCGAATACGGAATACCCCAATCGGTCAGCCCGGCTTCCCGCCCGGCTGACCGAGGATCCAGTGAAGACAGCCTGGCCCACGGACAGATCAAAGATGCCGATCCCCTTCAAGCCCGCCCTGTTCACTCGGCTCCACGCGCCTACGTCCTGACTTGGCGCGGCAACGCAGCGTTTGGGCCTTACAACGCCCGCGCCCTGATGCGTCGCCGCCCGCCCCGCCAGCGACTCTCCGGCAATTCCTCCTTTGTTTGCGCCCTCGCCAGGCTCCGGCCTCCGGTGCCCGGGTTTCGACCCTGGCAACTGAAGTTCAACGCGAAGGAAACGCAACATGAAGCGCATGCTGATCAATGCCACGCAGGCGGAAGAGCGCCGGCTGGCCATCGTGGACGGGCAGAAACTGCTCGACTACGAAATCGAAATCGAAGGGCGCGAACAGCGCAAGGGCAACATCTACAAGGCGGTGGTCACCCGCGTGGAGCCCTCGCTCGAAGCCTGTTTCGTCGACTACGGCGAAGACCGCCACGGCTTCCTGCCATTCAAGGAAATTTCCAAGCAGTTCTTCCAGGGCAATGTGTCGCCGTCGCAGGCACGCATCAACGACGTGATCAAGGAAGGCCAGGAGCTGCTGGTCCAGGTCGAAAAGGAAGAGCGCGGCAACAAGGGCGCAGCCCTGACCACCTTCATCAGCCTGGCCGGCCGCTACGTGGTGCTGATGCCCAACAACCCGCGCGGCGGTGGCGTCAGCCGCCGCATCGAGGGCGAAGACCGCCAGGAACTCAAGGCCGCGCTGGACCAGCTGGAATACCCCAACGGCATGAGCATCATCGCCCGCACGGCCGGCATCGGCCGCGACGCGGCCGAACTGCAGTGGGACCTGAACTACCTGCTCAAGCTCTGGACCGCCATCGAAGGGGCTGGCAAAGCTGGCAAGGGCGCCTTCCTGATCTACCAGGAATCGAGCCTGGTGATCCGCGCCATCCGCGACTACTTCAACAGCGACATCGGTGAGATCCTGATCGACACCGACGACATCTTCGATCAGGCGCACCAGTTCATGGCGCATGTGATGCCCGAGCATGAGCACCGCGTGAAGCGCTACCGCGACGACGCGCCACTGTTCAGCCGCTTCCAGATCGAGCACCAGATCGAGACCGCCTACAGCCGCATCGTGAACCTGCCCAGCGGCGGCGCCATCGTGATCGACCAGACCGAAGCCCTGGTGGCCGTGGACGTGAACTCGGCACGCGCCATCAAGGGTGGCGATATCGAAGAAACCGCGACCCGCACCAACCTAGAAGCTGCCGACGAAGTGGCGCGCCAGGCCCGCCTGCGCGACCTGGGCGGCCTGATCGTGATCGACTTCATCGACATGGAAGAGTCGAAGAACCGGCGCGAGGTCGAGAACCGCCTGCGCGACGCGCTGCGCCAGGACCGCGCCCGTGTGCAGTTCGGCTCGATCAGCAAATTCGGCCTGCTCGAAATGAGCCGCCAGCGTCTGAAGCCCATGCTGAGCGAAGGCTCGTCCATCCCCTGCCCGCGCTGCGGCGGCTCCGGCCACATCCGCGACACCGAAAGCTCGGCACTGCAGATCCTGCGCGTGATCCAGGAGGAGTCGCTCAAGGACAGCACGGCCGCCGTGCTGGTGCAGGTGCCGGTCGAAGTGGCCAGCTTCCTGCTCAACGAGAAGCGCACCGAGATCACCAAGATCGAACTCAAGCAGCGCATCAACGTGCTGCTGGTGCCCAACAAGTCGCTGGACACGCCGAACTACAAGCTCGAACGCCTCAAGCACGACGACCCGCGCCTGGACAACCTCGACTCCAGCTACAAGCTGGCAGAAGAAGTGGACGACGTGGCCAGCTTCACGCGCCGCAGCCAGGAGCGCACCAACAAGCAGGAGCCGGTAATCAAGGGCGTGCTGCCCGACGGCCCCGCTCCCGTGGCGGCGCCCAAGCCCGAAGCGGTGGCGGCTGCGCCCGTGGTCGCCCCGGTGGCACCGGCTCCCAAGCCGGCAGCACCGGCCGAACGCGGCTTCTTCGGCTGGCTCAAGAGCCTGTTCGGCGGACAACCCGCCGCAGCGCCCGCACCGGTGGCAGTGCCCGCTGCCGCCCCGGCAACCAGCAAGGACACTCGCAGCGATGGCAAGAGCCCCCGTGGCGACGGCCGAGGCCGTGGCGGCCGCAGCGAGGCCCGCGGCGACCAGCCTCGCGGCGAAGGACGTTCGGGCAACCGCCCCCCGCGGGAAGGTCGCAACAACGAAGGCCGCGGCGAAGGGCGCCTGCAGGGTGAGCAACGCCGCTCACCGGAAGGCCAGCGTGAAGAGAACCCGCGTCAGGGCCGCAATGGCCAACCCCGGCGCGAAGGCCGCCGGGATGCGGCCCCCGTGGCGGAAGCCCAGAATGCCGACATGCTGGGCGTGTCCCAGGTGTCCGCACCGGCAGGCACCGACAACGACGCGGCGCAGGACAACCAGCGCCGCGATCGCCGCGGCCGCGGTGATCGCCGTCGCCAGGGCCCGGATGGCGAACCGTCGCAGCAAGCCACCATGCCCGCCGCCATCGCCGAAACGGCGCCCATGACCGCTGGCGAAACCGCACAGACACCGGTGGAAGCGGCACCCACCATGGGCGACGAAGGTGCCCAGGACGGTGCACCGCGCGAACGCCGCAGCCGTGACCGCTATGGCCGCGACCGGCGCGACCGCCGCGAGCGGGGTGCACGCGATGCGGCTGCGCCCGAGACGGTGGTCGAAACCGATGCCGTTGCCGCAGAAACCAGCGATGTCGAGCAGGCACCGCCCACGCGCAGCTACTTCAAAGCCCCGGCGGCAGTGGCTCCGGCGACGGCTGAAGCGGCTCCCGCCCCCGAGCCCCAGGCACCGACGGCACCGCTGCTGGCAGCCGATCCCATCGTGGTCACGCCGCCGGCCGTGGAGCCGGCGACGGGCCTGCCGCGCGTGCAACCCTTTGAACTCGCCCTGGAGGCGCTGCAACAGGTGGCACGCGACGGTGGGCTGGAATGGGTCAACTCCGATGCTGAGAAAGTGGCCCAGGTGCAGGCAGCCATCGCGGCAGAGCCGGCGCCCGTCCACGTTCCGCGTGAGCCGCGGCCGGTGGTGCTGGTGGACGAAGGTCCGCTGGTGCTGGTCGAAACGCGCAAAGACCTGCGTCAGGTCACACTGCCGTTCGAGACCCAGTAAACCCTGAAAGCCTCGCACCAACGCCAGCAGACCCCGGTCTGCTGGCGTTTTCTTTTGCCTGGGCCGGCTGTGTGCGCCCTGCCTTTCCGGTCTGCCGGCCGCGCTGCTCGGGTCATCCTGAGCGCCGTTGTGCTGTCCTGCGAGCGCGCCTTCGGTAAGCGGCTATTGCAATGTCATGGCGGGCTCCCTGTGCAGAAGGCAGAACGCAAGGCAGAAAGACCACCAGTGAGGGAGGCACAGACGCCGCCCCCGCAAGGGCCTCAGTCGATCTGTGCTGCCTTTTTCCAGGCTGCCTGGGCCGCGGTGTCGTCGCCCCGCTCTTCAGCGAGTTGAGCGAGCGCACACCAGGTACGGCGCAAAAGCGTGGTGTCCTGCAGACTGTGGCTGGCCTGGCCGAGCAACTGGGCCGATTTGCCCCAGAGCTGGCGCTGCTTGAACGCCTGGCCGGCCAGATACTGCAGAAACGGATTGCTCGGCCACTGGCGCTGCGCCTGCTCCAGGCGCCCCAGCCCGGCCGCGTCCAGATGGGGCAATCCGGGTTCCAACGCACGCACGAAATCGCGCCACTGGCTTTCACCCAGGGTTTCCAGGTGGGCCCAGAGCGGCTCGGTCCACGCCGAGAGCAGGCCGAAGGCCATCTCTCGGTCCGAAGCCTGCCAGTCCGGCGAGTCGGCCCCGGGCTCTTCTGCGGAGAGGGCCAAACCGTTCAGGCGCGCCGCCGCTGCCAGAATCAATTCCGGCATGGCTTGCTCCCCGGTATCCAATCGCGACCACACCGCCTGCAACTGGGACAGGTCGTGCGCGTCCCGCAGCGCGTCCATGGCCAGCCCGCGGACAACACTGCCCGCCACCTCGGGCGAGAAAGCCCGGTGCTTGGCCAGCAAACGGGCCACTTCCAGCGCTTCGAGCGTTTCGCCCGACATGCGGGCCACGCGCAGCTTCAGGCGCAAGGCCTGGATACGGCGGGCCGTGCCCTGGGGCAACTCCGCGAGCAAGTGGCGGGCGGTTTCGGGCCGCCGGTCTTCCACCGCCCAGCGCACAGCACGCAACAACGCCCCCTCGTGGGCTTCGGGGGCGCTGCGCGCCAGGGTCGGGTGCAACGCAGCCTGCAAATGGGTATCCCGGCTGCTGCGGTTCTGCAGGGCCTGCGCACTCTCGGCCGCCAGCAAGTGCGCCAGCAGTTGCAACTGCTGGCGCCGCGACCACTGGGCCGAGGGCATGCCGTTGAGCTGTTCCAGCGCCTGCAGCGCTGCCGACTGCGCCCGCACAAAGCGGCCGGCCAGTTGGTGGGACAGGGCATCCAACACCGCCGCCACCGCCCCCCGCTCCACCTGCTGGTCACGCCAGCGGCGCGCCTGCGAAGGCAGATCGCGCAGCACCGACAGCCCGCGCAAGGCCAGATGGATCACCACGAACGTGGCCACCAGCACAAACAGCACAAAGTTGAAAGAGACGTCGAAGCGGTAAGGAGGCCAGAACAGCGAGAACGTCGCCTGGTTGTCCCCCATCAGCAGTGCCAGCGCCACCGCCACGGCCGCCAGCCCCAGCAGCAGGAACACGCTGCGCATGGCCATTCCGCGCTGGCTGCGGCGAACCTTCATCAGCGACCCCCTGCGGCGACGGCCAAGGCCGCCAGGCTCTCGTCGGGCCGGGGCAATTCGGTCACCAGCAGCGCTTCGCGCACCTGGGCCACGTGCTTGCGGGCGCTCTCAACCGCCGGCGTGCGGCCATCAAAATACCGCCTCAGCGCCGCATCGATGGCCGCCAGGTCGGTCTGCGCGGCCCCCATGTGCCGGGCCAACAAAGCCAGGCGGGCATTGAGCAGTTTGAGCTTGAGGTTTTCCCGGAGGAAAAACGCCTGCTCGGGGGCCAGCAGCACGGCTTCGGGGTGGTCGATGCGGCTGACACGCACCAGATCACGCCCGCTGCGCAACACTTCGGTCACCACCCGGGTGCCCCAAGCCCGCAAGGTCTCCTGCCAGCCAGCGTCGGACGGCGGGCCTTCTGCGGCGGCCTGGGCCGGTACTGTGTCCGCCTTCGGCGGCGACGTGCGATCAGGCGCGACCACCGGCCCCTCAGCCGATGCTGGCGCTGCGGACTGAGGCCCGACTTCGTTGATCACCGGCCACTCGTCGACCTGACGCGCCAGCTCGTCCAGCCGCAGCGCGAGCGAGGGAATGTCGGCCACCGAGGCACTGCGAATGCGGTCAATGTCCCGTGCGATGGCCCGCTGCACCGGATTCAGGCGCGGTTGCGCTGCGCGCCCAATGCGCTGGTCGGCGGCCTGCAAGGCCGAGACCAACGGCTGCGTGCTGCCTGTCAATTGGGCTTGCTGCTGGGCCAGACGCAGCGCCGATTCGATTTCTTCGACCAGTGTGTCATCGCGGGTCCGCGACAGCGCGAGCATGAGCTCTTCCAACTGGGTGCGCTGCAGGCTGACCTCGGACAACCGCACTTCAGCCACCGACAAGCGCGCCTGCAACTCCTGCGTCAGCGCTTCGGCCTGACCGGCCAGCGTGCGCGCCTCGACGGATTTGGAGAGACTCTCCTGGCTCTGGCGTGCCAGTTCCTGGCGGGCCGCATCGAGACGCTGCCACAGCATGGCACTGATGGCCAGCGACAACAGTGCCACCAGCAGCGCCAGCGCCAATACCCACGACGCGCCCGAACGGGAAGCCGACACAGGCACGGCAGAGGCCCCGGCCGAAGGCGGCGGCGACACGGGCGGTGGAGAAGAAGGGGGGGCGGAAGAGCTCATGGCAGACGTGATACCGATTCTAGGGCCCGCGTCACGTCGGGCGGCGCCGGTCGCGCCTCCACCACGTGACCAAAGCCCGCCGCGCGCGCCGCTGCGGCAATGCGGGGATGGGTGGCCACGGCTCGGGCCCGGGACCAGTCGGCGCCAGGCACCAGGCGGGCCAGTTGCGCCACCCCCTGGGAACTGCTGAACAGCCACAGACTGCCGTCGGCCTGGGCCGCCTGGGCGCGCGCCTGCTGCGCCGGCGTCCAGGCCGGCGCACCGCGCTCATAGGCCACGCAGGCCTCCACCTGCGCGCCGGCCTGCTGGCACTGCCGCATCAGCCAGTCACGCCCCTGGCCGGCCCACGCACCCGGCGATGGCGCCGCCCGATCATCTCCCGCACCGCGCACCCACAGAATGCGCCAGCCTGGCCGAACCTGCGCCGCCACCACCGCCCAGAGGGCCTCCGAATCGAACTGGCCGGCGTCGGCCGCCGGCGCCTGGATACGGCCCTGCCAGCCAGCGGCCTGCAGCGATGAGGCCAGGCGTTGCGCCGTGCCCGGGCCAGGGGCCCACAACTGGGGACGAAGGTCTTCACCAGCGGCCGGCCAGATCGCTCCCGACAGGAAATGCGCCACCGCCGCGCCGCTCACAAACATCACAGCGTCGCAGTCCAGCCAATCCCGACGCCACGTCGCCAAGGCCTCCAGCGTCGCGCTGTCGCGTGGGGGGGCAATGGCCAGCAGAGGCAGGCTCTCGGCCGGCCAGCCATGCGCCAGCAAAGCCGCCAGCCACGCACCGGCCTCGTGCACCGGCCGCGTCAGCAGCACGGGAGGACGGTGGGCGGCATCGGCCGGAGCGTTCACGCCAGGAGGTCCGCCAAGGGGCCCGTCACGCCGCTCAGGCCTGTGCGCCAGCGGCACGCAGAGCCAGCGCCACCCGCTGCCCCAGCACCACGGCTTCGTCCAGCGACCGGACCGGGGAAGCCTCTTGCACGCGCACCACCGGCAGGCGGCCTTCGGGATCGCCCCAGGCCGCCTCCAGGTGCAGCAGCCGGTCATCGGACCAGTCGGCATACGCCGCCAGCGGCACCGAACAACTGCCCCCGAGCGAACGGGACACCTCGCGTTCGGCCGCCACGCGCAGCCAGGTCGGCTCGTGGGCCAGCGGTTTGAGCAGCGCCAGCAAGTCCGCGCGGTCGGCCCGGACCTCGATGCCCAGAGCGCCCTGCCCCGCAGCCGGCAGGGATTGCGCCGGCTCGAAGATGGCGCGGATGCGCTGCGCCAGGCCCAACCGTTTGAGGCCCGCCGCGGCCAGCACGATGGCGTGGTACTGCCCTTCGTCCAGTTTGCGCAGCCGCGTGTCGAGATTGCCCCGCAGCGGCTCGATGCGCACGTCCTGCCGGCCCAGCCGGTCCAGCGCTTCGCGCAGCAGCACCAGGCGGCGCAGGCTGGAGGTGCCCACCACGGCCTGCGGGGGCAGGTCGGCCAGCCCGGGGCAGTGCGGCGACACCCAGGCGTCGCGCGGATCTTCGCGCTCCATCACACAGGCCAGCACGAAGCCCTCGGGCAGCTCCATCGGCACGTCCTTGAGCGAATGCACCGCCAGGTCGGCCCGCCCCTCTTCCAGCGCCGTTTCAAGCTCTTTCACGAACAGGCCCTTGCCGCCCACCTTGGAGAGGCTGCGGTCCAGGATCTGGTCGCCTCGCGTGGTCATGCCCAGCAGGTTCACGGGGTGGCCCAGCTCTTGCAAGCGGGCCTGGACATGTTCGGCCTGCCAGAGGGCCAGACGGCTTTCGCGCGTGGCGATGGTGAGCGTCAAGGCGGTCGGGGAATGTGAAACGGACACAGCGCGCAATCGAAAAAAGATCAAGCCAATCAGGCGATTTCGTACCCCGTTGGTAACGGGAAAACACCTGGGGGATGCTAGCATGACCACTGCTCAAAAAATCAGCAACACCACACCCGCGCCACCCATGAGCCCCAAGCCTTCCCGAGCCTCCGCCCCCATCGCACAGCCCGACAAGGAAAAGCCACTGACCGAAGACATCCGCCTGCTGGGACGCATCCTCGGCGATGTGATCCGCGAGCAGGAAGGGGCGCCGATGTTCGAGCTGATCGAGCTGATCCGGCAGCTCTCGGTGGCCTTCCGCCGCCACGCCGACGAATCGGCCGACAAAACCCTCAAGAAGCTGCTCAAGGGCCTGTCGGGACAACAGACGGTGAGCGTGATCCGCGCTTTCACCTACTTCAGCCACCTGGTCAACCTGGCCGAAGACCAGCACCACATCCGCCGCCGCGCGGTGCACGAACGCGCCGGCCACCTGCAGGCGGGCAGCCTGTCCATGACCCTGCAGCGGCTGGAGAAAGCCGGCATCGCCCCCGAAGCGGTGGTGCAGACCCTGGCCGACGCCCACATTTCGCCCGTGCTGACGGCCCACCCCACCGAAGTGCAGCGCAAGAGCATCCTCGACGCCGAGCGCGACATCGCCCGGCTGCTGGCAGAACGCGAACACCTGCTGCCCCGCGAACTGGCTGAAAACGAACTGCAGATCCGCGCCCGTGTCACCCAGCTGTGGCAGACCCGCCTGCTGCGCTACACCAAGCTCACCGTGGCCGACGAGATCGAAAACGCGCTGAGCTACTACCAGTCCACCTTCCTCGCTGAAATCCCGCGCCTGTACCGCGACCTCGAAGAGGGGCTGGGTGAGGCCGCTGCCGACGGTGTCGCCCCTTTCCTGCGCATGGGCCAGTGGATCGGCGGTGACCGCGACGGCAACCCCAACGTCACGGCCGAAACACTGGAACTGGCGGTGCGCAGCCAGTCGGACATGGTGCTGCGCCACCACCTGACGCAACTGCACCGACTGGGTGCGGAACTGTCGGTGTCGGCCATCCTGACCCCGGTGTCGCCCGCCATGCAGGCCCTGGCCGAGCGCTCGCCCGACCAGAGCCCGCACCGCGAGGACGAACCGTACCGCCGGGCCCTCACCGGCATGTACGCCCGGCTCGCCGCGACCCTGACCGAACTGACGGGGGGCGAAGCCGCCCGCCACGCGGTGGCCCCGCAGGACCCGTACTCCGGCCCCGACGAGCTGCTGGCCGACCTGCGCACCATCGAAACCTCGCTGCTGGCGCACCACGGCGCCCACCTGGTGCGCGGACGGCTCAAGCCCCTGATCCGCGCGGTGGAGGTGTTCGGTTTCCACCTGGCCACGGTCGACCTGCGGCAAAGCTCCGACAAACACGAAGAGGTGGTGGCCGAGCTGCTGGCCCAGGCCCGCATCGAAGCCGACTACAGCGCGCTGGACGAAGCCGCCAAGCGTGCGGTGCTGCTGCGCCAACTGGACGACGCACGCCCCCTTCGCGTGCCCGGCATCGCCTATTCGGCGCACACCCGCGGCGAGCTGGCGATCTTCGAGACCGCCCGCTGGGCGCGCGAGCGCTTCGGTCCGGCCACCATCCGCCACGCCATCATCAGCCACACTGAAACCGTCAGCGACCTGCTGGAAGTGCTGCTGCTGCAAAAGGAAGTGGGCCTGATGCACGGCCTGCTCGGCGAGTCGGCCACGACCGACCTGATCGTGGTCCCGCTGTTCGAAACCATCGAAGACCTGCGCAACGCCGCGCCCATCATGCGCGACTACTACGCCCTGCCGGGCGTGCGCGCCATGGTGCAACGCGGCGCGGCCGACGGCTACAGCGAGCAAGACATCATGCTCGGCTACTCCGACTCCAACAAAGACGGGGGCATTTTCACCAGCAACTGGGAGCTCTACCGCGCCGAGACCGAACTGGTGAAGCTGTTCGACGAGTTGAACGAGCACACCGAAAAGCCCCTCCAGCTTCGCATGTTCCATGGCCGGGGTGGCACCGTCGGCCGCGGCGGCGGTCCCAGCTACCAGGCCATCCTGGCCCAGCCGCCCGGCACGGTGCGCGGCCAGATCCGCCTGACCGAGCAGGGCGAAGTGATCGGCTCCAAGTACGCAAACCCCGAGATCGGCCGCCGCAACCTCGAAACCCTGGTGGCCGCCACGCTCGAAGCCACCTTGTTGCAACCCACGCGAAACGCGCCCAAAGCCTTTCTGGAAGCCGCCGCCGCGCTCTCGGCCGACAGCATGGCCGCCTACCGCGCCCTGGTCTACGACACGCCACGCTTCCCCGAATACTTTTTCGCCGCCACGCCCATCCGCGAAATCGCCGAACTCAACATCGGCTCGCGCCCCGCTTCGCGCAAGGCCACACAGAAGATCGAAGACCTGCGCGCCATTCCCTGGGGCTTCAGCTGGGGCCAGTGCCGCTTGACCCTGCCGGGCTGGTACGGCTTCGGCTCCGCCGTGCAGACATTCCTGAAAGCCGGTGGCACCAAGGAACAGGCCCAGCGCAAGGAACTGCTGAAAAAGATGTTCCGCCAGTGGCCGTTCTTCTCCACCCTGCTGTCCAACATGGACATGGTCATGGCCAAGAGCGACCTGGCGCTGGCCTCGCGCTACGCGGAGCTGGTGGAGGACAAGCGGCTGCGCGCCAAGGTCTTCAGCGCCATCGAGGCCGAGTGGCACCGCACGGCCGAAGCCCTGACCCTGATCACCGGCGAAAAGAAACGCCTGGTCGACAACGAGGCGCTGCAGCGCTCGGTGCGCCACCGCTTTCCGTACATCGACCCGCTGCACCACCTGCAGGTGGAGCTGGTGCGGCGCCATCGGGCCGGGGAACTCGACCAGGAAGACCAGAAGGTGCGGCGCGGCATCCACCTGTCGATCAACGGCATCGCGGCGGGCCTGCGCAACACCGGCTGATCCCGCGCGACCCTGGGGGCAATCGGCCCGTCGCCCGGCGGCGACGGGTGGCCTCCTAAAATGGCAGCGTGGACCACCTGCTCAACGCCGACCTGCACTGCCATTCCGTCGTCTCCGACGGCACCCTCACGCCCGAAGTCCTGGCGCTGCGCGCACGCGACAACGGCGTCGAGCTCTGGGCGCTCACCGATCACGACGAAATCGGCGGCCAGGACCGCGCCATTGCGGCAGCCTGCGCGGCCGGGTTGCCGTACCTGACCGGCACCGAAATCTCGGTCACTTTTGCGGGTGAGACCGTGCACATCGTGGGCCTCGGTTTCGACCACCACGATCCCGCCCTCACCGAAGGCCTGCGCCAGACACGCGGCGGCCGTGGGCTGCGCGCGCAAGAGATGAGCGAGGACCTGGCGCGTGCCGGCATCCCCGGCACCTACGAAGGCGCGCTGAAATACGTCGGCAACCCGGAGCTGATTTCGCGCACCCACTTCGCCCGCTACATGGTCGAAGCCGGCTTCTGCCGCGACACGCCCGAAGTGTTCCGCCGCTACCTGACCGAAGGCAAACCCGGCTTCGTGCCCCACCGCTGGGCCAGTCTGCGCGATGCGGTGGGCTGGATCACCGGCGCCGGCGGCATCGCCATCATTGCCCACCCGGCACGCTACGGCTTCAGCCCGAACGAGGAGTACGCCCTGTTCACCGAGTTCAAGGCCCATGGCGGCCAGGGCGTGGAGGTGGTCACCGGCGCGCACAGCGCGGCCGAGGCGCTCAAGTACGCCGGGTTCTGCGCCGAATTCGACCTGCTGGCCTCGCGGGGCAGCGACTTCCACAGCCCCGACGAAAGCCATACCGATCTCGGCCGGCTGCCCCACTTGCCGGGCCCGGTCACCCCGGTGTGGGAGCGCTTGCGCCACCGCATCCACGCATGAGCACGGCGGCCCGATCCGGGCAGGCCCTGCTGGGCATTGCCATGTTCGTGCTGGCCACGGCTTGTTTTGTCGTCCTGGACACGTCCGTCAAGCTGCTCAGCGCCGTGGTGCCCGTGCTGATGGCGGTCTGGTTCCGATATGTGTTCCAGGCCGTCGCCGTGGCCGCCCTGTTCCTGCCCTCGCGCGGCTGGCGGCTGCTGCACACCGCCCACCTGGGTTGGCAGGCCGTGCGCGGCGTGCAGCTTTTTCTGGTCAGCCTGCTGGGCTTTCTCGCGGTCAAGTACATGCCCTTGGGAGAGTTCACGGCCATCGTGATGATCACGCCCCTGATGGTCACGCTGCTGGCGGCCCTGTTTCTGCATGAACGGGTCTCGCCCCTGCGCTGGCTGCTCGTGGCCGGGGGATTTGCCGGCGCCCTGCTGGTGGTGCAACCCGGTGGTGCCTTTTTCGGCTGGGCCAGCCTGCTCCCCCTGGGGCTGGTGGTCATCTATGCGTGGTTCCAGATTCTCACCAGCCGCCTGGCACGCACCGAAGACCCGATGACGCTGCACTTCTACACCGGCTTCACCGGTGCCCTGCTGGCGTCGCTGCTGCTGCCACTGGTCTGGCAGGCCATTCCCGACATGCGCACGCTGGCCCTGCTCTGCCTGGCGGGCCTGATGGGCACCGTCGGCCACTTCCTGCTCATCCTGGCCTTTGCCCGCGCGCCAGCCGCCACACTCTCGCCCTATCTGTACGCGCAGATCGGGTTCGCCATGCTGGCAGGCTGGCTGGTTTTCGATCACGTTCCCGGTCGCCTGGAACTGGCTGGCATCGCCCTGATCGTGCTCTGTGGCGTCACCGCCAGTTGGCTGACCGCACGCGCACGCACCTGAGGCACAGGCGCACAATCGAAGCATGTCGCAGTTCTTCGAAGTCCATCCCGCCAACCCCCAGGCCCGACTGCTCAAGCAGGCGGTGCAACTGCTCGAACGCGGCGGCGTGCTGGCCGTGCCGACCGACTCCAGCTATGCACTGGTGTGCCACCTCGACGACAAAGCCGCCGCCGACCGGCTCCGGCGGATCCGGCAGGTGGACGACAAGCACCACCTCACGCTGCTGTGCCGCGACCTGAGCGAACTGGCCAACTACGCCAAGGTGGACAACCGCCAGTACCGACTCATCAAGGCGGCCACGCCCGGGGCCTACACCTTCATCCTGGAAGCCAGCAAGGAAGTGCCCCGCCGCGTCAGCCACCCGTCGCGCAAGACCATCGGCCTGCGCGTGCCCGACCACCCGGTGATGCACCTGCTGCTGGAGCTGCACAACGCCCCCGTGCTGGCCACCACCCTGATCGCACCAGGCGAGGCCGATCCCATGAACGACGCCGAGGCCATCCGCGAACGCTTCGAACACGAGGTGGACGGGGTGATCGGCGCGGGCGCCTGCGCCCTGACGCCGACCACGGTGCTCGATCTCACCCCCATGGCCACCGGCGGCGACCCCGAGGTCGTGCGTGCCGGACTCGGTCCGCTGGCGCCGCTCGGCCTTTGAGCCGCCCTGCGCCGGCCGCCTGCCGGCATGGGGGACAATAGCGGTTTGACCGAGCCCGCCATGGACTTCGCCCAGATCATCCAGACCGTCACCCTCTACGCCATCCCGGTGCTGTTCGCCATCACCGTGCACGAGGCCGCGCACGGCTACGCGGCGCGCCACTTCGGCGACAACACCGCCGCGATGCTGGGCCGCATCACGCTCAACCCGGTCAAGCACATCGATCCGGTGGGCACCATCGCGATGCCGCTGCTGCTGTATTTCGCCACCGCCGGTACCTTCCTGTTCGGGTATGCCAAGCCCGTCCCGGTGCGCTTCGGCAATCTGCGCAACCCCAAACGCGACATGATCTGGGTCGCCCTGGCCGGCCCCGGCGCCAACCTCGTGCAGGCCATTCTGTGGACGGTGCTGGGGTATCTGCTTGTGGCTGGGGGCGTGGAAGAGCGCTTCTTCCTGCAGATGTGCCGCGCGGGGCTGATGGTCAATCTCGTGATGTTCGCCTTCAACCTGTTTCCGCTGCCACCCCTGGATGGGGGCCGCATTCTGGTCGGCCTGCTGCCCTGGCGCCAGGCCGAACTGGTGTCCCGCGTGGAACCCTGGGGCTTTTTCATCGTCATGGCCCTGGTCATCACCGGCGTGGTGGGCAACCTCTGGCTGCGTCCGCTGATGAGCATCACCGGCCTGTTCATTGACGCCCTGCTCACGCCGCTGCGTCTGATTCTTTTCTGACTGTTTTCATGAGCACCCTGCGCGTCCTCACCGGCATCACCACCTCGGGCACCCCACATCTGGGCAACTACGTCGGCGCCGTGCGCCCTACCGTGCGTGCCAGCCGTCAGCCGGACACCCAGAACTTCTACTTCCTGGCCGACTACCACGCCCTGATCAAGACCAGCGGCGACCCGGCCCGCGTGCAACGCTCCACCCTGGAAATTGCCGCCACCTGGCTGGCCTGTGGCCTGGACCCGGAAAAAGTCACGTTCTACCGCCAGTCCGACATCCCCGAGATCCCGGAGCTCACCTGGCTGCTCACCTGTGTCACCGGCAAAGGCCTGCTCAACCGCGCGCACGCCTACAAGGCATCGGTCGACAAGAACACCGCCGCCGGGACAGAGCCCGACGATGGCGTGACCGCCGGCCTGTTCATGTACCCGGTGCTGATGGCCGCCGACATCCTGATGTTCAACGCCCACCAGGTGCCCGTCGGCCGCGACCAGATCCAGCACATCGAGATGGCGCGCGACATCGCCGCCAGCTTCAACCACCTCTACGGCGAGCACTTCACCCTGCCCGAAGCCGCGATCGAGGCCAACGTGGCCACCCTGCCCGGCCTCGACGGCCGCAAGATGAGCAAAAGCTACGACAACACCATCCCGCTGTTCACCCCGCGGGACACGTTGCGCAAACTCATCATGGGCATCGTGACCGACTCGCGCGCGCCCGGCGAACCCAAGAGCACCGAAGGTTCGGCCCTGTTCCAGCTCTATCAGGCCTTTGCCTCTGCGGAAGAAACAGCGGCGCTGGCACAGGCCTACGCCGACGGCATCGCCTGGGGCGACGCCAAGCAAGTGCTTTTTGAACGGATCGACCGCGAAATCGCCCCCATGCGCGAGACCTACGACGCGCTCATCCGCGACCCTGCGCGGATCGAAAAAACGCTCCGGCAAGGCGCCGAAAAGGCCCGCACCCTTGCCACGCCGTTCACCGCCCGCCTGCGCCATGCCGTCGGCCTGCGGCCCCTTGACACCCAAGCCGCCACGCCAACGACCACCAAGGCCGCCAAACAGGCGCTACCCGTGTTCAAGCAATACCGGGAAAAAGACGGCCTGTTCTACTTCAAGCTGCTCGACCCCAAAGGCGAACTGCTGTTGCAGAGCATGGGCTTCGACCAACCCCGCGAAGCCGCGCAGACCATGGCCCGGCTGCAACGCGAGGGCCAGCCGGCACTGACCGAGCTGGCACCCCGAATCGCATCGTCCGCCGATCCGGCGGCGGTACAGGCCGCTCTGACCCTCTTGGCAGCGGCCATCGACGAGGCCTGAAAAAGTGGCCGGAGGTTCGCAGAACCTCCCAGGGAGTTTTCTAAAAATAAAAACAAGGACCGCATCACGGCGTACTTTTCTATCGCCAGCGCGTCGCTTTGCCGATATCCTCCCCGGTTACAAAATTCAGACTCCCGACTCACCATGAGTATTTTTGTCATTGACGACCATCCCCTGATGCGCGAAGCCGTCGTCATGCTGCTGCGCCGCCTGCGGGCATCGACTCAGGTGATCGAACTGGAGCGCCTCGCAGCGGTGAGCAAGGCCATTGCCGAACACGGCGAACCCGAACTGGTCTGCCTGGACCTGAAGCTCCCGGACACCAACGGTGTGTCCGGCGTGCGCGAAGTGCGGCAGATGCTGCCAGACACTTCGCTCATCGTGCTTTCGGCCTCCCCGGCGACCGACTACGAAGACCTGGCCCGCGAAGCCGGTGCCGACGCCTACGTCGAAAAATCGGCCGGCGCAGCCCAGATCGGCCGTGTGCTCAAGGAATTCCTGTCGGACGAACCCGAAGACGAAAACGCGCCCACCATTCCGGAAAAGCTGTCCAAGCGGCAGAAACAGTTGCTGGTCATGCTCGACCGGGGGCTGTCCAACCGGGACATTGCGGAGCAGTTGCAGATCAGCGAACACACCGTCAAGGTGCATTTGTGGCGCCTGTTCCGGCGCCTGAACGTCAAGAGCCGTTCGCAGGCGAGTCACCTGGCCCGGACGGCCGGCCTGATCGACTACTGAACCAGGCTCGCGTTCGCCTCATCACGCCACCGGTATCACGGCCGGCTGTGCGGCATCGCCCTCTGCGCGCTGCGTGAAAGCCGGCACCAGCACCCGAAACACGCTACCCCGACCGGCCTCCGAGGTCAGCGCCAGCTGGTAGCCCATCATCGTGGCCAGCTTGGAAACGATGGTCAGGCCCAGACCCAGGCTGTCTTCGGTCCCCTGGTGCTGCGATACCCGGAAGAACTCCTGGAAGATCGCCTGCTGGTGCTCCCGGGGAATGCCAACCCCCGTGTCCCACACCTCGAACATCCACACACCGCTGCGCCGGCGCAGCGCCATCAGCACGCCGCCCTGACGGGTGTGCTTGAGCGCGTTGGACAGCAGATTGCCCAGAATCCGGCGCAACACCACCGGATCGCCCCAGATCATCACCGGTGCGGCCCGCATGCGCAGCCGCAGCGACTTCGCCGCCGCCACAGGCTCGAACTGCAGGGCCAGGTCGGCAAACAGCCGCTGCACATCCACATGCTGCAGCTTCACCTTGTAATTGCCCGCATCGATGCGCGTCAGGTCGAACAGCGAATCGAACAGTTCATTGATTGCACGGGTGGACTGGAGAATGCGCGGGGAAATGTCCCGCGCCATTTCCGGCTCGGTGGCCAGCCAGTCGGCATACAGACTCAACGCGTGCACAGGCTGGCGCAGATCGTGCGCCGCCGACGCAAGAAAACGGTTTTTGGCGGTCACCGCACGCATCGATGCGCGCGTCTGCTGGGTCAGCGAGTCGATCAGCTCCTGGTTAGAGAACTGCAATTCCAGACTCGCCCGGTGCACCGCATGCAGGCGGCGCCCGCCCAGAATCAGCAGCAGCCAAAAAATCGCCAACAAGGTGCATTTGAGCGCCATGTCCTGCCAATCGACCATGCCGGGCGACAGCCAGATGGCGGAGCTGATCAGTCCCAGCACGACCGATCCCATCAGCGCGTGGGTGTAGCGCCAGAAAATGGGCAGGTAGGCACTGAAGGACATCATCGATACCATGCCGTGCCCGATCACGACGATGGCACCGATGAACTGGGTTTCCGGCGAGGTTTGTGCATGGGTCAGGCCAATCGGCAGCCCCCAGCCGATGCCCACCGCCACCCAGGTCCATCCGAAACGGCGGATGAAGGTCTCTCGCATGGGGCCTTCCACGCTGTCGTAGCGCAGCCGATACAAACCGATGAGCCGATAGCGGTAGGTCAACAACGCGCCCACCACGCCGCCCCAGCCCACCAGCACGGGGGAGGCCACTTCCCCGATCATCGCCCCGATCAGCACGGGCAGGGTCAACACGGCCGCGAGGAGCGAATGCAGCGTGCTGTCCATCAACACGCCAATCAGCTGCGAATCCACCCATCGATCCCTCACTTCGGCAGAGGCGGGCTGGTGCTGATGGGTAGCAGGTTGGGTGTCGACAAGCATGGCACAAGCAAAAGATGCCGCATTGTCGCATTCCGAAAATGCCTGACCGGTCAGCGAAAAGCCTCGCCCAGACCTGATAGAATCGTGGGCTTCGACGCGGAGAGGTGGCAGAGTGGTCGAATGCACCGGATTCGAAATCCGGCGTACAGTTCATACTGTACCGAGGGTTCGAATCCCTCCCTCTCCGCCAATGGTTAAGTAAGTCGTTGATTCGCCGATAGGTTCTTGAATATCAAGAACTTAGAAGTCGGTAGGTGTGCCAACCATGTGTGCCACTCAGAATCAACGCGAAGTGCCTGAAAACTTCTACCGGCCCAGCCACGGCCGCACCCTCAGCTGGTACGTCCGGCTTGTACCCCCTGCCCCCCTCAAAGGCCAGCCTGGCGTCCGCGAGTTCCGGAAATCGACGGGCACCTCGGACCTTCGCCGAGCAAAGGCCATAGGCGCCCGGCTCATCGCAGACAAGCTTGCCGAGTGGGACCAACTGCTCGCCAAGACCAAAGCACCAGCCACCGGCCCGCGCATCCTCACGGCAGACCTCATCGACCACATATGCGCGAGGCGGCTGTATCACTGGATGCGCCTCGACGACGAGGCACGCTTCGATGGTGATGGCTACGACGACGCTGCGGGGGCCGCCTTGGTGCAGCTTTGTCAGGTCACTGACCAGTCAATGCGCTCGGTGGTGCAACGTGGGAAGGCCTCTCCGGAGTGGGGCAACGTCCTCGACGTCATCGATTTTTGGTGCGGGCAGATCGACTGCCCGGTAGAGCGCACAGACCCGCTGTACCCGCAGCTCGTTCGAGCCTTCGCAGAAGTAGAGCGAGACGCGGCCGGCAGGCTACTCCGCCGAGCCGATGGCGAGGCAACACCGACACCGGCAAAGCCAGCCGCCGCAGGAGCGACGCTCAGCGCGATGACCGAACCATATCGCGACTACAAAAAGCGGAACGCTGGCGCGAAGTACTTGAGCACGTCGCAAAACATCTGGTCCCGGCTGATCGAGCACCTGGGCGACGTGCCACTTGCTGCAGTCAAGGGCGCGGACCTGTATGACTTCCTAGAAGCTCGTATGCGTGCAACCGAGCGCCCTTGGTCAATGAAGCACGCTCATGGCCTCGTCAAACGCACCCTCCGCGAGGTTTTTTCGCTGGCACGCACGCGCGGGCTGCTTGTGGGTGGGAACCCAGTGGATGACCTGGAAATCATGCCGCAACTCACTGCGGCCGAAGAGCGCTCCCGCATGAAGCCGCGCCATCCATTCACAGATACCCAGCTCACCACCGTGTTCACGTCGGACTGGTACCGCGTCGGCACCGTCCGCTGGCGCGGCAAGATGGGCAAGGACCTGGGTGCACGGTACTGGGTCCCATTGGTCTGTCTGTTCCATGGCAACCGCGTGCGCGAGGTGCTCCAGCTCGTTGCCTCGGACATTGGTTGCGCTGAGACCATACCGGTGGTGCACTTCCGCGCTGAGCTAGCAGGCGAACAAGCCGACCTACTGGCCGTCGGCGCAGCGCGTAGCGTCAAGAACGTGGCAACCGAGCGAGTCGTACCGCTTCATCCCACGCTGTGTGCGTTGGGCTTCGTCGAATTCGTCCAACAGCGCCGACAGGCCGATGGTGAGCACGCGATGCTGTTCCCTTCGAGCATACCGGCGCCAGGTGGCAGGGCACCAATCATAGGCCGAGCCTATGAACAGGCGTTCCTGCGCTACGTGCGGGACGAATTGGCCTTCGGCCGTGGCTTCGGCAACCACAGCTTCCGACATCAGCTTGAGGACCGTATCCGCGATGCCCAGCGCCCGGGGCAGCAGTGGCCCGCTGGGATGGCGCAGGCATACACGGGCCGCAAGCGCTTGCGGAGCCAAGATGTCGGACGCATCGAGCAAGAAGGCAGCGAAGCCGACTATGGCAGAGGCTACGGTCCCACGCTGATGCTGGAGTACGTCAAGACACTGAGCTTTGACAAGGTCACACTGCCACCACCGTTCGCGGCTTGGCTGGCGGACTCGAACCTCTGAGCTCTGATCAAGAGCGGTACAGCACCGTTCCACACGTCGCGCAGACGTGCCGTCGATGGAAAGCGTCCAGCGTGTGCAGGAACACGCGGTCGCCACCGCACGAGTGGCAGCGGCAACGGCCGTTCTTGCATAGGTCGGGGTATCGTCGTCGGTACTCGTCAAAGGTTGGCAGGCTGGCATAGGCGAGCCAGTAGGCCAACAGGGTGCCCCCGCCGAAAATCACGAAGAGCGCCACGAAAACCAGACCGTCAAGCATGGGCGCTCCCCTGGAGTGCGTGCAGGTAGTCGGCGGCACGCTGCGCTTGGCTGGCTGCGGTGAAGATGGCCCGGCTATCCCCTTGCATCACCGTGAGCCATTCCCCCACGTAGGCCGCATGGTCCTCCCGGGGCTCTGCGCCGATCTCAAGATCGGCACAGACAAACGCCGCGCACAGCTCAGCCACCAGCTCCTCGACGACATACGCGGCATCGCCGAAGCGCCGACCAAACTCGCGCGCCAGGCGCTGGGGGTGGCCCGTCCAGTGCGCCAGCTCGTGCGCCTTCGTCGCTGCGTAGGCCGCTGCGTCCTTGAAAGCGGACGGCTCGGGCAACTGCACCAGGTCGGCGCCAGAGGAGTAGAACGCCCGGCTCCCGCCGTGCTGCACGCGGGCGCCCGTTGCGGCAAAGAACGTCTCCGCTCGTGCGTCGGGCGTCACCACAGGGTGCGCCTGCACTGGCGCCGGCTCGGCGGCAGGCAATCCGTCCACTTGCTCGGCGTTGAACACGACGTAGCTGCGCAGAAACGCGAACACCCGCGCCTGCGCGGCGGTGTCTTCGGCCGTCTCGGCCGCGTCGGCCGGGGTGTGCTGGCCGGCATATACAACCATCGTCCCCCGCTCGCCCTTGCGGACTTGGCCGCCCAGGACCTCGGCCTGCCGGTAGGTCATCCAAGTGTTGCTGTGATACCCCCGTTCCTGTGCCGTGGCCCACAACAACAAGACGTTGATGCCTCGATAGGGCTCTCCGTTGTGTCGCATCGGCCGCGCGACGGCGCCGGCCTGGGTCTTCCAAGGGCAGGCCCATGGCCTGACGCCCTGCTCCAGGGCGGTGATGATGCGCTGCGTGACCTCTGCGTAGAGGTCGCGGCGCGGCTTTGTGGGTTCCATCGGTGTTCTCCCTTTAGGGCTGGGGTGCGGACATGCACCCGACGCCCGTCGGCGAGACCGGGGGAAGAAGAAGGCAACGGCCGCAGGTCTGTCCGGGGCACTACCCCGCCTGCACGCAGGAAGGTGGGGAAGGACTGACCGAAGGGTCCGCCTGATCGGCGGACTGCACCGTTGCCTGGCGCGAGGGGCTGGCCCCTTAGCTGGTCTTCTCGTGCGGCTCGAACAGGCTGCCTCGAAAGCTGCCCACGCCCTACAGCGCAACTCGCTGGCCTCCAAAGCAACTGCCTTGGAGGCCTTTTCGTTGTCGGCCAGCGCCTTGACCAAGTCCTGTTGGCGGTCTGTCGGTGGCAGCGGCACCGGCAAAGAGGCCACCTCGGTGCTGTTGATGGACGCCAGGTTCGTCGTCCGCTTGGCCTTCGACCGGAAGTAGGCCTGCCCGTGGCTGGAGTTGATGACCGCGAGCAGGAAATCGGGCAGCAACTTGGTCGGGTTGACACGGACCCGCAGCACGTGGTTCTGGTGGATGCAGTCCGGAATCTCATCGCGCCAGATGGCGCCACGGCCCACCAGGTCGGGGCTGTTGCCCTCGCACAGCAGAACGTCCCCATCCATGAGTCGCAGCTTGGGCATGTCCTCGTCGGGCACGTCCATGTACTTCATTTCCGCGAGGTCCAGCACGCCCCGCTGGACGTTGGCGACGCGCAGGTAAGGCCGCGAGTGCTTGCCAGGCCGATTGGCTGGCGACTTCTGCAGGCCGTAGCTGACCTTGCCAACGCTCGACAGCGACACCATGGGCCACTTCGCAGAGGTCGCAGCGGTGTGGGTCACGTCCCGCAGAACGCCTTCGTGGCTCCATCGCTCCACCTCCTTGAAGCGCGCGATGAACACCGGCCGGTCGGGCAATGGCGGTGGCGGAGCCACCCCTAGCGCCTCCTCGAAGGCGCGCTGGTTCGCTTGCGCGATCCGCGCCGCCTCGGCCTCCTTGCTCGCTGCCTGGGTCAGCGCGGCCTCATAGGCCGTCACCAAGGCATCCTGTTCGTCGAGCGTTGGCAAAGGCACGGTGAGGTTCAGGAACGCCTCGGGCGTGACACGCTTGCGCCCGCTGGTGCCCGATGCCTGACGTTGCAGGTCATGCCGGAAGTGCTCGGCGCGCAACAGGTGGTGCAGGTACGCCGGCCGCAGCTTGGCCAGGTCCGGCACCATCACCGGGTACTCTGGCGTCAGCACCACCTTGGGCATGGTGGCCGGGATGAGGCCCACCGCGCCGTTGCGGGCGTCAATCTTCGAGAACACCACGTCACCGGGGTAGGCGGCGAACATGGCGCCCTTGAAGGCTTCCGCGCGATCGCGCGGAAGCACGTCGCCCGAGAACTTGATGGTGATGGGCTTCCAGTCGCCCAGCCCGCCCGTCACACGCACGGGTTCCTTGCGCTCGGTCAGCAGCTCGTACAGCGGCACCAGCTGGAAACCGCTGGTACGGGCCTGGGCAGCCTCGGCCTCAATCCATCGCTCGATGTCCCTCCACCGCCGGATTACGCAGTGGAGGGTGCCGGAAAATTTGGCTGCTCCGTGTCAGGGGCTCCCTTGGCAAGCCACTGCTGGAACTCGCGGAACTGCGTAAGGGTGCTGGTCAGGTCGTTGGTGACGCCCTCGCCCGTCTCGCCTGTGGACGTGATGCCGACCGCCTTCGGTGCCGCCACGAACACTGGGTAGTCGAACAGCTCCCGCACCCGCGTCCACAGGGCTGCTGTGTGCGCGGCATCCACCTCGCGGTACTTGGCCCTCAGCTCCGACAGCAGTGCATCACCGACGCCAGCCGCTGCCGCGAGGGCTGCCTGTGCCTGGCGCTTGAGCTCGGCTGCGGCCGTCTTGTTCTTGGCGGTTGGCACGCCCGCCCAGAGGGGTCGCGCTTGTTGCGTGGGGCCGACTGCCTTCGGGTAAGGCGGCGCTTCTCCCGGGGTCCACCGGGGCAGGCCACGATTGACCCCCAGGCCTCCCAGGTCGGCCAGCAGCTTGGTGATGTGCACGTCGTCGCATGAGGTGACGCGGGGCGCATAGGCCGAATAGAGCGCGTTGCGCTGGGCATCGAACTGCTGATCAAGTTCCTGATGGGCCTGCGTCCATGCCGCGTTCCACGCTGCTGCCTCGTCCTCGGTGAACTTGGTCAGAAACACCAGCGACGCCTTGACGGTGGCATCGCTGGACCGGAATGTCTCCTCGGGCAGGCTGACGACACCCAGCAGCTTGGCACGGCCCTCGGTGTAACGGCGCAGCCACGACAGCGACGGGTTGTTCAGGTTGCCATCCGGCAGAACGATGCCCATGCGACCGCCCGGTTTGAGCAGGTTCAGGCAGCGCTCGACGAATATCAGCTCCGTTGGGCGGTTGGCCTTGCCCCGCCCGATGGTGAACAGGTCCAGGATGGGCGTCTTGGCTTGCACGGCTTCCTGCAGCCTGTGGTGGTTGGCCTCCCACTCCTTGCCGTAGCGCTTCTTGCATGCCCGGACGTAGTCGGGATGGTCTGGAACGCGGGTCTCGTCACTGCCGCCGACGCGCTGGTCCTCGCCAACGTTGGAGCCGAACGGGGGATTCGTGAGCACCACATCGAACCGGCCGTCAAAGATGCCGTTGATGTCGACCAGTCCGTCGTGGTAGTGGATGCCGCCATGCCCGTCGCCGTGCATGACCATGTTCATCTTGGCAGTGCGTGCGGCACGCGGCTCGGCGTCAGTGCCGTAGATGCACTGCCACGCCAGACGCCCGACTCGGGTGCTGATAGGTTGGTTGTCTGGCCCACTCGGCAGAAGCTCCTGGTTCAGTGCGGCGAAGGCAGCTTCAATCTGGCGCTCTTCCTCCTCCTCTGGGAGCTGGAGGGCTTCGATGCGGTCACGCTCCGCGTCCTTCTTCGCCTGTACGTCCTGCTGGATCAGCGCGCGAACATGCTCGAAGGCCCGGATGAGGAAGCCCCCAGAGCCAGCGGCCGGGTCACAAATCAGCTCGCCCTCCGCAGGGTTCAGCAGGTCAACCATGAACTCCACAACAGGCCTAGGAGTGAAGAACTGCCCGAGCTCGCCCCGGAAGGTGGTTCCGAGGAAGCGCTCGAAGGCCAGACCCTTGATGTCGTCGCCGGTTTTCGAGAGGTCGAACCTCTCCAGCTTCTTGACAATACGGCTGAAGGTCGCCTCGGAAATGTCCAGCTTGTCCACCTCGGTGAACAGCTCGTCATGCCGGTAGTAGTCCTTGGTCTCGGTGAAGAGGTGTTCATGCACCGGCACATCGGCCTTCAGCACGTACTTCTTCCGGCCCTCGATGAAGTCGGTCGTGAAGGTGCCATGCAGACCCTTGCGCTCGACGTACATCTTGATGAACAGAATCTTCGAGATGGTGTCGAAGGCCCGGCCGGGGTCCATCTTGTGGACATCGCGCAGGATGCTGTGACAGTCGAACAGCAGGTCCTGGAACTCCTTGCGGTCGAAGGCACGCTGGGAGTCCTTGATTTTCTGGATGCGCTGGGCATCCCCCCAGTCGCTGGCCTTCGGCAGCTCATTGAGCGCCACGCGACCGCCCGGCAATCCTGGCACCAGCCGGAAGATGGACGTGTGCCTTTCGTTGGTGGCGACGAAGAACTCACAGCCAACAGCGCGAGCGTACGACTCGCCCTGGTAGTAGTCCTTCTCTTGAATCTCGATGCTGTCGGTCTTGCACTCGACAACGAGGGCCGGGGTGCGCCCCTCGGCCTTGTCTGCGGGCGTAGCCCAGACCACGATGTCGGCGCGAGGGCTGCGGGTTCCGGCCTGGTACCGGCGCTCCTGGTCAACCTGCGCCAGCGTGTAGCCGTATTCCGCGATCAGCGCCTTGATGAACCGCTGGCGGACCTTCTCCTCTGGCTTGTGGGTGGCGTCCCGCCACTCCTTGCGAAGCGGCAGCCAGAGCCAGGGCCCCTCCTGATGCAGCGCGCCGGGTTCAGCAGGGAAATCGGTAGCGGGCGAGGCAGCAGGTTTCTTGGGCGTTCTGGTGGCCATGAGGGGGTCGAGTCAAAAAGGCTAAGTAAGGGGCATGTACTGGTTCCCGGCCCTCGGGCCATTTACCAAGGAAGCATGCTATGCCCCGTATTTTCCCCATTGTCGCCCCCTCCCTCGGCCTGCCTCTGGGCTCGGTCGCATCCACGGCTGAAGTCGCGCGCCACGACACAGAGTTCGCCCGCTTCGTCGAGCGCGCCATGTCCGAGGAACTCGGCCCGTCGGCCATCCCACTGACCGGCAAAATCTTCCCGCAGATAGTGCCCGAGTCTGAACACGAAGCACAAGTCTGGGCGTTCTGGCTCGGTCACGAATTCGAGGAATCCATTGACGACCTGGCGCACGCCCGAATGGAGACCACGACACAGTACTCGACCGACCTCCGGCAGCGCCGCCAGATTTTGCGCTGGACCACACGTACACACTCGTTTTGCGCAAGCACCATCGGCCTGAACAGTAGTCTGCACCGAGCCATTGGCAGGCAAGTTTTGGCTGTCTTCATCACCCCCGACCAAGTGGTGTTCAGTCCGACCGACATCAGCGCCGGCCTGATGGACTACTTGATGGTCATGGACCAACACTGCGGCGCCAACTACCGCCCTGAGGACCACTACGGCAATGAGGACCTCGTCGCCGCCGCTGGATTGAGGAGGATACTCGGCAATGACCCATCCATCGACCATGACCAGCGCCTCGTTGTCATGCTCAAAACCCGCGCACTGCCCAAGGACTGGAACGACTGAGCTGCGCCACTACCGCGACATCAAGGCCCGCATCGCGGGCCTTTTCGTTTGGGCCGCCCGTCACGAGGCCCCTGCCACGGTCGAACGCCCTGCATTCGCGGTAGGTAGAAGTTCCGTCCCAGGGTAGAAGTTCTCAGCTGGATGGTGGTGGAAGCTCTGAGAGAGGGCAAAACACCCCCCAACCCCGCCGGATCGGCGGGTTGGAGGTGGTTGCCTTCGAGCCGCTGGACGTTTGGAGCCAGCCCGTCGTTCAGGCGCTGCGGTCGCGTGTGTACGCCGCAGCACAACCAGACTTTGGGGTGGACTTCACCCACCCCCGCCACGCCTCCAGTTGTGCCACCCGGCGTCGCGCCCTTGGCTCCCGCTTGGCGCTTGAAGTGGCGCGCGGGGTATTGAGCCCTCTCCTGCCACGCCCAATGTAGGGAAGCAGTTTTAAATGCGACCGCGCGTGGCTCAGGGGGCCACAGCGAAGCGGTGGGACGAGCGGCCGGCGCCGCGCTGTCCCGGTCGAAGCTCCCGCCCCACGCGGGACGAGAACGGCCGGGGGAGCCGGTGGCCGTAAGCCCGGTCCAAGGGCGTGCCCGCGCCCACGCGGGCTAGGTCATCCGGGGGCATCGCCCCGCCCCCCGACGCAAAGCGGCCGGGCAACCGGTTGTGCAGTTGCCAGACGCGGGCGTCCAGCCCGCCCGTGAGCGGGGCCATCGGCCCACATGCCAAGCCAGGGGCTTGTGATGTGAGCGGTAGGTGTGTAACCGGTTGCCCGGCCGCGCAGCGGGACAAGGGGGCGCGGTATTGCGGCCGGAATGGCGCCCTAGCGTCATAGGGTGCGGCCCGACGTCCAGGAGGGGAAAGCACCAGGTCGGCCAATGTTCAGCGCGATCGCGCTGAACAGGTCTTGGTGCACGTTCAGAGCAGTAGCTACAGGTACTTGGAGCACAAGGGTGCTCATCAACCTGGAGATATGCCCGTGAACGAAAACATCTTCCCCCCGGCTGTACTGCCGATAGGCACGACGGCCGACAACACCATGCCCATTGAGCTGGATAAGCGCATCGTAGGTGAGCGCAACCGAACCGAGGTACTGAGCTGGCTCTCACGGTTCGGGTGGCTGACTGGCCGGATGGTCGCAGCGCTGGTTTGGCCAGATGCCGCCCAAGCGCAGGCGATGGCCCGCCGAACGCTGAAGGCGTTGACGGACGAAAAGCTCGTCATCGCACGAGCCATGCCGAAGGGCACGGTGTACGTGCTGTCCGCCAAGGGCGCGCGACTGCTGACCGAGCAGACCGGCATGGCGGCCGAGGGCGGTAACGCCCTGGCACTGGGCAACCCGGTGCATCGGGCATGCAGCAACTGGTACTTGATTCGGGCTGTGCAGCAAGGGCTTGGCGTGGTCACCGAGCATGAGATTGCGACGGAGCGCGGCCCTTGTCGGGTGCTCAAAGGCAAGCAGGCGGATGGTCTCGTCATCGCCTCTGACGGGGCATGCGTCTGGCTGGAGTGCGAGAACTCGCAGAAGTCGCGCCCAGAGCGCCACAAGACCGTTTCCCTGGTGCAGGAGTGCATCGGGGGTGAGCGACAAGTCGAGCTGGCACCTGGGCGGTGGCTGGCTCGGGTGGCCTTGGTGGCGACGAACGAGCAGGCCCTCCGGTGGATGGCCGCGTCTTTTCAAGACGCACACCGGGCCGGAAGGCTCTCCGACAGCCAGGTAGCTGAGGTGGATGTGTGCCTGCTACCCATCTCCGAGAGCTTGGTCCCTGGCGATGCCATCGACGGGAATCTCTATTGGAACGTACTTCTTCCAGCAAGCGCGTGAGCGCATGGCGAGCCAGCGCGGCCGTCCTTGCGTTGCAGATCAGCGCCATTACGCGCTGATCTACATCGCTTCGGCGCCCGCACTGCTTTACGATCGGCGCCAGCTTTGGCAGGAACAGCCAGGTAAGAGTGGTCTGTGCCCGACAACATGAAAAACTGGTAGCCAGCGCGGGCTGAAGGGAATGAAGCACTGACTTTCAAACACCCACCCATATGAGCCTCACGCTTTCATTCAAGGACGTACAGCCAGGAGACGTCCTGCTCTGCAGGCCGCCTGAGTCGGTAGGCGCAAGCAAGCTCGTCCGAAAATCCATCGCAGCGGCCACCGGAAGCCCATACACCCATGCCGCCATTGCACTTTCAGCCTCCGAGGTGCTCGATGCCCGACCTAGGCACGGAGTCAAGGCGCGTCCGCTGACTGAACTGGTAGCAGAAGCACAGCACGTCGCAGTGTTGCGGCATCCGGACGCATGGAATCGGCAGCGCGTCGATGGTCTAAGGGACTACGCGGCGGCACTCCAAGCTCTCGGAGCTGGATACAACTACAGAGAGGCAATGCGCTACGCAGCGAACCGGAGCGAGCACGAAGATGGAACGATGGACGAGCTTGCTCGGTACTTCGATACCGGTGAGCCGAACGCGGCGGCGGACTTCGGTCCGTTCTTCTGCTCAGAACTGGTCGCCGCCTGCTTTGTCAACAGTGGGTTCATCCACCCCAGCGCAGCCATCGTTCTAGCCCCGGGAGTGCAAGCGCCTGGCGACCTTGCAAAGGAGCCGGCATTTGGGTTCTTGGTCGGCTTCTTGTCCGCCGATCCAGACAAAGCTGTGCCGGGTGACGACCCGATGCTGCTACACCCGCGTTACGCAGAAATTTTCGGCCCGTAGTGCTCCCTCAAGGTATGCCAAAATCAAGTCTCGCGGCACGCCTAACCCTTTGATTTACATAGCCTTGTGAGGCAGCGAGTTTTTCTCCCTCCTTCTCCGCCAAAACACCCCAAAAAAGCGGCCTTCGGGCCGCTTTTTTCTTGGCTGATCTGCTGCCCTCTCGGATTCCCCGAGTGGCCGTCTTCTCCCACAGACAGGCACCGCCTCAAAGCCCTTTTCTGGGGGAACTTGTGATTTAGCACTCTTCTCCAAGGAGTGCTAACATTTGGGCCACCCAGGAGGATTTCATCCATGTCCACATCCCTCGCACCTGCCATCCCCACGACCACGTCGCTGGCCGTGGCGGGTTCTTGGTCGAACCGGTCACTGACGCTGCCGCCGCTGGGCAATCTGGATGCCTACATTTCGGCGGTCAATCGAATGCCCCTGCTCTCCCAGGAAGAGGAGCAGTACGCTGCACGCCGTCTGCGCGATCACAACGACCTGGACGCCGCTGGCAAGTTGGTGATGTCGCACCTGCGCCTGGTGGTGTCCATCGCCCGCCAGTACCTGGGCTATGGCCTGCCCCATGGCGATCTGATCCAGGAAGGCAACGTCGGTCTGATGAAGGCCGTCAAGCGTTTCGACCCCGATCAGGGCGTGCGCCTGGTGAGTTATGCCATTCACTGGATCAAGGCCGAAATCCACGAATACATCCTGAAGAACTGGCGCATGGTGAAGGTGGCTACCACCAAGGCCCAGCGCAAGCTGTTCTTCAACCTGCGCAGCAAGAAGCAGGGTTTCCGCGCCGAAGCCGCCGAGGGGGACACCCACCGCGAAGCCCTCTCCGACCATGAAATCGACGTCGTGGCGCGCGACCTGCATGTCAAGCCGGAGGAAGTGCGCGAGATGGAGACCCGCATGGCCGGGGGCGATGTGGTGCTCGATCCCGCACCGGCCGGCGATGGCGAAGAGGCCTTTGGCCCGATCGCCTATCTGGCCGACGGCACCCACGAGCCCACCGCCATGATCGAAGCGGCTCAGCGTGACAGGCTGGCCACCGAAGGCATTGCCCGGGCCATGGGCGAGCTGGACGACCGCGCTCGCCGCATCGTGAGCGAACGCTGGCTCAAGGTGAACGACGACGGCTCGGGCGGCATGACGCTGCACGAACTGGCGGCCGAATACGGCGTCAGTGCCGAGCGCATCCGCCAGATCGAGGTGGCGGCCATGAAGAAGATGCGCAAGGCGCTGGCGGCCTACGTCTGAGTCCGGCCACCCTCTCCGCAAAGAAAGGCCTGCCACCAAGCAGGCCTTTTTTGTGGACGATCGGCCTCAGGGCCTCAACTCCAGGAGATCGATGGTGGGGCGTACACCGAGACGGGCAGGCACCCCCACCAGCCCGACGCCCGGGGTCACCAACAAACGCCCGGCCGGTGTGTCGTAGAGTCCATTCCAGCGGCCGCTGGCGCTGTTGGTGTGGCGCAGCCACCAGGGTGAAAAACCAGGTATCCAGAGCTGGCCACCGTGGGTGTGCCCCGCCATGGCCAGAAAAACGGCTCCGGGCGGCAGAAGATCTTGCGTATCGGGCTGGTGAAACAGCGCCAGGCGGGGTGGCCCCTCTGCGGTCATGGCCGCTGGCGCAGGCCACAACTGGCGAATGTCCTGGCGTGGCCGGCCACCCCACAGATCGCTCAAGCCCACGAGCTCCCAGCCGCGGATCGTCACGCGCTCCCCATCGATGAGCCGTACGCCATGGGCACGCAGCGCCTCGCGCAGGGGCTCGGTCAGCGCCGGCCCTGGCGCGCCAGTGTCGTGGTTGCCCAGCACGCCATACACAGGGTGACGCAGCGCCGCCAAGGGCGCCAGCCCACCGCGCAGATCCAGCGGCGGTTCATGCACCCAGTCGCCGGCCACCAGCACAGCGTCCACGTCCAAGGCATTGAGTCGGGCAACCAGGCGGCGCAGGTCGCCTTCGCGCACGAACAGGCCCCAGTGCAGATCGGCCACCAAGGCGAGCCGCAGCGGCGATGCACCAACAGGTGCACCAGACACCATGGTGGTGCGTTCGCGCAGCCACAGCGGCTCCACCAGCGAAGCCCAGAGCCCCATCAGCACAAAACCAGCCCCCAAAGTGGGCACCAACCGGCGCCAGCCCGTGGTTTGGCAGACCCGCAAGACCAGCCACCCCAGCAGGAACGGTCCCGCGATGCGAGGCCCCCAGTACAGGCCTAGCATCACCAGATTGCGCAGATAGTGGCCCGGGGTGTGCCAGCGTCCACCGTAATCCCAGAGCGAGACGGCCAGGGTCAACACCATGGCCGCCCAGAACAGGCGGCGGCTCCAGACCAGGACCGGAGTGACCACGCGGCCGGGCGCGCTCAGGTGCGCCGCAACGCGGGGAAGAGGATCACGTCACGGATGCTGGGGCTGTCGGTCAGCAGCATCATCAGGCGATCGATACCGATGCCACAGCCACCGGCCGGCGGCATGCCGTATTCGAGCGCGCGCACATAGTCGGCATCGAAGAACATGGCCTCGTCATCGCCGGCATCTTTGTTGGCGACCTGGGCATGGAAGCGTGCGGCCTGGTCTTCGGCGTCGTTCAGCTCGGAGAAGGCGTTGCCGAACTCACGACCGGTGATGTAAAGCTCGAAGCGTTCGGTCACCTCGGGCCGGGCATCGTTGGCGCGTGCCAGCGGCGAAATCTCGGTCGGGTGGTCCATGATGAAGGTCGGGTTCCAGAGCTGCTCTTCGACCTTCTCTTCGAAATAGAGCACCTGCAGGCCGGCCACCGAGCGCGACGAGAGCTGGTGTTTGTCCTCGCTCAGGCCCAGCTTCTTGAGCTGCGCGATCAGCCAGACCGGATCGTCCACGCCGGCCTCACCCGCGTCGGTGTACTTGAGGATGGCTTCCCGGATCGTGAGGCGTTCGAACGGCGAGAACACGTCCACAGGGCGCCCCTGATAGCTCAACGGCGTATCACCGTGCACCTTCTGCACCACGTGGCGAATGAGTTGCTCGTTGAAGTCCATCAGATCGCGGTAGTTCCAGTAGGCCGCGTAGAACTCCATCATGGTGAACTCGGGGTTGTGGCGGACGCTGATCCCCTCGTTGCGGAAGTTGCGGTTGATCTCGAACACCCGCTCGAAGCCACCCACCAGCAGGCGCTTGAGATACAGCTCGGGCGCGATGCGCAGGAACATTTCCTGGTCGAGCGCATTGTGGTGCGTGACAAAGGGCTTGGCGTTGGCACCGCCAGGAATCGGGTGCAGCATGGGCGTTTCGACTTCGAGGAAGCCGTGCGACACCATGAAATCGCGGATGCTCGACAGCGCCTGGCTGCGCGTGACGAAACGGCGCCGTGCGGCCTCGTCGGTCATCAGGTCCACGTAGCGCTGGCGGTACTTGATTTCCTGGTCCTGCACGCCGTGGAATTTGTCGGGCAGCGGACGCAGGCTCTTGGTCAGCAGGCGCACGCTGTCGGCGTGCACGGTCAGCTCGCCGGTGCGGGTGCGCATCAGTTTGCCTTCGGCCGCAACGATGTCCCCCAGATCCCAGTGCTTGAAGGCATCCAGAGCGGCTTCGCCGACACTGTCCTTGTTCAGGTAGATCTGGATGCGCCCACCGCTGGCACCGAGCGAGCCGTCCTGCAAGGTGGCAAAACAGGCCTTGCCCATCACGCGTTTGAGCATCATCCGCCCGGCAATCCGGGCGCGAATCGGGCTGCTTTCCAGCGCCTCGGCGGTGGTGTCCCCGTGGAGCGCAAACAGCGTGGCGGCGTTGTCTGCCGGCTGGAAATCGTTGGGGAAGGCCACGCCCTCGCCACGCGCCTGCGCTTCACGCAGGCCCTTGAGTTTCTCCCGGCGTTCGGCGATGAGCTGGTTGTCGTCGGCAGCGGGCGTGGCAGGAGCGTGTTCGGTGGTCATGGTGATGGGCAAGAAAAAAGCGGGCTGCGCCACCAGGGCGCAACCCGCTATTGTAATTTTTCGCGAAGACGGTGCCTCGCGAAGGCCGTCTCAGTGGCCCAGATAGGCCTCGCGCACACGGGGATCGACCAGCAGATCCTTGCCCTGACCGGTCATGGTGATCTCGCCCGAGTCCATCACATAGCCCCGATCCGCGATCTGCAGCGCGCGCTGGGCGTTCTGCTCGACCAGCACGATGGTCACCCCCTGCGCCGACACGTCGCGCACGACTTCGAAGATCTTGTCCACCATGATTGGTGACAACCCCATTGACGGTTCGTCGAGCAGCAGCACCTTGGGCTGGCTCATGAGGGCGCGGGCCATGGCCAGCATCTGCTGCTCGCCCCCCGACATCGTGCCAGCGAGCTGGTCCTTGCGCTCCTTCAGGCGCGGGAAGATACCGAACATGCGGTCAATGTCCTGCTGGATACCGGCCTTGTCCGAGCGGATGTAGGCGCCCATCAGCAGGTTTTCGGTGATGGTCATGCGAGTGAAAACGCCGCGCCCCTCGGGCACCATCGCCAGCCCCTGTTTGACCAGGTCCCACGCGCCGCGGCCTTTGATGTTCTGGCCCAGGTACTCGATGCTGCCGCCTTCGATGCCCAGCGACCCGGTGATCGCTTTCATGGTGGTGGTCTTGCCGGCGCCGTTGGAGCCGATGAGGGAGATCAGCTCGCCCTCGCGCACCTCCATGTCGACGCCCTTGACGGCCTTGATGCCGCCATAGGAAACCTTCAGGCCACTGACTTTCAGGAGAGTGTTTGCCATGTTCTTGTGTCCTTGATCAGTGTCCGCCCGTACCCAGATAGGCTTCGATCACCTTCGGGTCCTTCTGCACTTCGGCCGGGGTTCCCGACGACAGCTGCTTGCCGTAGTCGAGCACCGTGACACGGTCGCACAGCCCCATCACCAGCTTCACATCGTGCTCGATGAGCAGGATGGTGCGGTTGTCGTTGCGAATGCGGTCAATCAGCTCGCGCAACTGCACTTTTTCGGTCGCATTCATGCCGGCGGCCGGCTCATCCAGCGCGATGAGCTGCGGATCGGTGGCCAACGCACGGGCAATTTCCAGGCGGCGCTGGTCACCGTAGCTGAGCGTGCGCGACTTGTACTCGGCAAACTTGGCAATGCCCACGTAGTCGAGCAGCTCCTTGGCCCGCGCGCGGATTTCAGCCTCTTCCTTCTTGAAACCGGGCGTGCGCAGCACAGCACCGATCAGGCCCGAGCGTGTGCGCACGTGTCGGCCGACCATCACATTTTCCAGCGCGGTCATCTCGGGAAACAGCCGGATGTTCTGGAACGTGCGGGCGATACCGGCTTTGGCCACCTCGTGCACGGCGGTCGGCGTATAGGGCTTGCCGGCCAGCTCGAAGCTGCCGCTGTCGGGCGTGTACAGCCCCGTCAGCACGTTGAAGAAAGTGGTCTTGCCAGCGCCGTTGGGGCCGATCAGGCCATAGACCTGGCCACGCTGGATTTCGATGCCCACACCGCTCAGGGCCTGCAAGCCCCCGAAGCGCTTGGACACATTGGCGACTTTGAGAATGGTTTCACTCATGATGCATTGCCCCTTATTTCGCCAGCGACTTGCCGTGTTCGGGCGAAGGCCACAGGCCCTTGGGACGCAAGAGCATCACCACCACCATGGCCAGCGCGATCAGCAACTGGCGCAGGATTTCCGGGCCGAGCCGGCCACCGGTCAACTCGGTCAACGGGTGCGCCACATGCCGCAGCACTTCAGGCAGGCCAGCCAGCATGAGGGCCCCCAGGATCACGCCCGGAATGTGGCCGATGCCGCCGAGCACCACCATGGCGACCACCATGACGGATTCCATCAGCGAGAACGATTCCGGTGAGACAAAGCGCTGGAACGAAGCGAACAAGACGCCCGACATACCGCCAAAAGTGGCGCCCATGCCGAAAGCCAGCAGCTTGAGGTTGCGGGTGTTCAGCCCCATCGCCTTGGCGGCGATTTCGTCCTCGCGCACGGCCATCCAGGCGCGGCCGATGCGCGAATCTTGCAGGCGGTAGGACAGCACCACCGCGAGCAGCACGAAGAACAGGAACAGGTAGTAGTACAGCGTCACCGGCTGGAAGGTGTAGCTCCAGTCTCCCAGGGACAGCGTGTGCCGCTGCCCCATGTTGAAGCCGAACACCGTGAGCGGATCGATCTGGCTCAGTCCCTTGGGGCCGTTGGTGATGTTGATCGGACGGTCGAGGTTGAGCAGAAAAATCCGGATGATTTCACCGAACCCCAGCGTGATGATGGCCAGGTAGTCGCCCCGCAGCTTCAGCGTGGGCGCCCCCAGAATCATGCCGACCACCCCGGCCACGACCGCCGCGATGATCATCACGAGCCAGATGCTCAGGTGCAGGCCCTCGGGAAACATGGCCTTGATGGCGGGGAATGTGTCGGCCAGGTGCGGCGACGCCAGCAGACCGTAGAGGTAGGCGCCCACCGCAAAAAAAGCGATATAGCCCAGATCCAGCAGGCCGGCATAACCGACCACGATGTTCAGGCCCAGCGCCAGCAGCACGTACAGCAGGGCGATGTCGACGATGCGGGCCCAGGAGTTGCTGCCGGTGGCCTGCAGCAGCACGGGCACCGCAAGCAGCACGATGGCTGCAATGATGAAAGTGGCCAGCTTGGCGGGTTTGATGTTGCTCATGCGTTGTCTCCCGCGGTATCAGGCGCGATCGGCCACACGCTCGCCCAGCAGGCCCGAGGGGCGCAGTGTGAGCACCAGAGCCAGCACGATGAACGCAAAGATGTCCACATACTGGCTGCCCAGGAAGCCCCCGGTCAGGGCACCGAGATAGCCCGCCCCCAGCGCCTCGATCAGCCCCAGGGCAATGCCACCGACCACCGCACCGGCGAGGTTGCCAATGCCCCCCATCACCGCCGCGACGAACGCCTTGAGCCCAGGCATGAAACCCATGGCGTGCTGCACCGTGCCGTAGTTCGACGCCCACATCACACCGGCAATCGCCGCAAGCATGGCGCCGATGATGAAGGTGGCCGAAATCACCACATCAGGCCGGATGCCCATCAGAGCGGCCACACGCGGGTTTTCGGCGGTGGCGCGCATGGCCCGGCCCAGACTGGTCTTGTTGACCAGGTACATCAGGGCTGCCAGGGTGATGGCGGTCGTGGCCAGGATGGTGATCTGCGTCACCGAGATCACGGCCCCTCCGATGTGGATCGGCTCGCGCGAGAGCATCGATGGATAGGGTTTGGGATTGGGCGCCCAGATGATCATGGCCAGCGTCTGCAACAGGAGCGACATGCCGATGGCCGTAATCAGCGGCGCCAACCGCGGTGAATTGCGCAGTGGCCGGTAAGCCAGTTTTTCGATCGTGAAATTCAGCGCGGCGCAGACCACCATCGCGATCATGGTGGCGACCAGAAGGATCAGCCAGCCGGGCAGACCGGCCCAAGCTTCCGCCATCCAGCCGATGAGCGTCCAGCTGGTCAACGCCCCCACCATCAGCACCTCCCCGTGCGCGAAGTTGATGAGGCCAATGATCCCGTAGACCATCGTGTAGCCCAGCGCCACCAACGCATACATACTGCCCAGAACCAGACCGTTGATGATCTGCTGCAGCAAGATATCCATGAAGTTTCTCCGTGTTTTTGACAGGCCGGGACGTTACTCGGCATGCGGTTCGCGGACCATTGTGCGGTCCGGAGCCCCGTGTACAGCCCCGCTTCAACTTAGCAAAAAACCCGCCAGGGTCGGACTGCGAACAGGCCGATTGGCGGGTTGGCGGGCGGATTTTAGCCAAGCCCCAAGGTGCCCCAGATGGGTGCAAGCCCTTATGCGACGCGGGTTTACCCGCAATTCAGGGGATCTGTGATGAGGCCATCAGCCTAACAAGCACGTCATTAGTTTTTTTGATCATTCAGACGCTTAAGCTCTCTAAGCTTATCGCCAATGCGGATTTCCAGCCCCCGATCGACCGGCCGGTAGAACGCGGTGGACGGCATTCCGTCGGGCAGGTAGCGTTCTCCGGCCGCAAAACCGCCCTCTTCATCGTGCGCATAGCGGTAGCCCTTGCCGTAGTCCAGTGCCTTCATCAGTTTCGTCGGTGCGTTGCGCAGATGCATCGGCACCGGCCGGGTGCCGTCCTTCTTGACGAAGGCCTTGGCTTCGTTGAATGCCTTGTAAACCGCGTTGGATTTGGGGGCCACCGCCAGATAGACCACGCATTCGGCCAGGGCCAATTCCCCTTCGGGGGAACCCAACCGCTCATAGACCTCGGCAGCGTCCAGCGCCAGCCGCAAGGCACGCGGATCGGCCAGGCCGATGTCTTCGGCCGCCATGCGGATGAAGCGGCGCGCCATGTAGCGCGGATCGGCACCGCCGTCGAGCATGCGCACGAACCAGTACAGGGCGGCATCGGGGTCCGAACCGCGCACGCTTTTGTGCAGCGCGCTGATGGTGTCGTAGAACTGCTCGCCTCCCTTGTCGTAGCGGCGCATGCGTTCGCCGAGCACGCGCAGCAGCCAGGCATCCGTCACCTCGGCGAGCTTTTCACGGTCTGCCGCCACCGCCAGGGTTTCGAGCGTGTTCAGAAGGCGGCGTGCATCGCCATCGGCATAGGCGATGAGCCGGTCGCTAGCGGCCGCTTCGATGGCCGGCACCGCGTTGATCGCCTGCGCGCGGGCCAGCAACTGGCGCAGGTCGTCCTCAGCCAGGGGCTGCAGCACGTAGACCGCAGCCCGCGAGAGCAAGGCGGAATTGACTTCAAACGAAGGGTTTTCGGTCGTCGCACCGATGAAGGTGAAAAGGCCGCTTTCCACGTGGGGCAAAAAGGCGTCCTGCTGGCTTTTGTTGAAGCGGTGCACCTCGTCGACAAACACGATGGTGTGCTGGGCCTGCAGACCCTCGCGTGCGCGCTGCGCCAGCTCCACCGCTTCCCGGATCTCCTTGACGCCCCCCAGCACCGCGCTGATGGTGATGAACTGGGCATCGAAGGCGTCGGCCATCAGCCGTGCGATGGTGGTTTTGCCCACGCCCGGGGGGCCCCACAGAATGCAACTGTGCGGTTGACCGGATTCGAACGCGAGCCGCAGCGCCATGCCTTCGCCGAGCAGGTGGCGCTGACCGATCACTTCGCCGAGCGATCGCGGCCGCAGGCGCTCGGCCAGCGGGACATGCGGGGACACAGGGGTTCGCGCCACGGGCAACGGCGGTGTTCAGGGGCGGATCACGTCGGCCCCCGCAGGCGGGGTGAAACGAAACTTTTCGGCCTTGAGCGCGGTATTGGCCTGCCACTGGCTGAAGGTCAGCACCGATTGCTGCCCCAGGCTGTCGGCGATGTCGAGCACCGCGACCTGCCCATCGCGAAAGCCCACGCGCACGCGTTCGATCTGGCCATCGCGGGCGCGCGGCCGCGCCTCCAGCCAGTTCATGCCGTCCTGTGCCGGCAGGGACTTGAGATCGAACACCGTTGACAGGGTTTTGATGTCGGTGCCGCCGGCAATCAGCGCGGCGGGCGTGCTGCCCAGCACGTCCTGCTGCTTGCGCGCCGTGACCTGGTTCAGATCGACGTCGTGCAGCCAGAGCGTCTGCCCATCGGCGACGATGGTCTGCTCGAACGGCTTGGTGTACTCAAAGCGGAACCGCTGTGGGCGCAAAAACTCGAACCGTCCGCTGGACGTCCGGGTCCGCGCGCTTGGCTCGCCCTCGCGTTTGGGCGAAGTGACCACCTGGGTGAAGTTCGCCTGCGCGCTGCGCACGTCGCGCAGAAAGGCTTCCAGGTCCTGCAGGCCATCGGCCCGCGCGGACAAGCACAGAAAAAAAGTGGTGGCCAGTGCCAGCAAGGGTTTGATCATGGGTTTTCCGATTCACGAAGGCCCGGCAAGTTTCCCGCGCGGGCGGCTGGGCGCGCCGGTAGGCCCGCAGGAACGCCCATCACTCGCCTCGCGAGGCCACCAGAATGTCGCGCTGGCCACTGGAGGTCAGCGCGCTCACCAAACCGGCATTCTCCATGTCTTCGAGCAAGCGGGCCGCGCGGTTGTAACCAATCTTGAGCTTGCGCTGCACGTAGGAAATGCTGGCCTTGCGGTCTTGCAGCACGATGGCCACCGCCTGGTCGTACAGCGGGTCTTTTTCACCCCCCTCACCGCCTTCGCCCAGCAGGTCACCCCCTTCGCCGTCACCGCCCACGTCCAACACACCGTCGATGTAATTGGGCTCGCCCCCCTGTTCTTTCAGGTAGGCCACGACGCGATGCACCTCGTCGTCGCTGACGAAAGCGCCGTGCACGCGCGTGGGAAAACCCGTGCCCGACGGCAGGTAGAGCATGTCGCCCATGCCCAGCAGCGCTTCGGCACCCATCTGGTCGAGGATGGTGCGGCTGTCGATCTTGCTGCTGACCTGGAACGACAGGCGGGTCGGGATGTTGGCCTTGATCAGCCCGGTGATCACATCCACACTGGGCCGTTGCGTGGCCAGGATGAGGTGAATGCCGGCCGCGCGCGCTTTCTGCGCCAGACGCGCGATCAGTTCCTCGATCTTTTTGCCCACCACCATCATCAGGTCGGCCAGTTCATCGATCACCACCACGATGTGCGGCAGCCGCTCCAACGGTTCGGGCTGCTCGGGCGTGAGGCTGAAGGGGTTGCCGATGATCTCGCCACGCGCATGCGCCTCGTCGAGCTTGGCATTGAAACCCGCCAGGTTGCGCACGCCCATCTTGCTCATAAGCTTGTAGCGCTTCTCCATCTCGGCCACGCACCAGTTCAGGCCATTGGCTGCCTGCTTCATGTCGGTCACCACCGGGCACAGCAGGTGCGGAATGCCTTCATAGACGCTCAGCTCCAGCATCTTGGGATCGATCAGCAGCAGGCGCACGTCCTTGGCATCGGCCTTGTAGAGCAGCGACAGGATCATGGCGTTGATGCCGACCGACTTGCCCGAACCGGTGGTGCCAGCCACCAGACAGTGCGGCATCTTGGCCAGGTCGGCCACCACCGGCAGACCGGCGATGTCCTTGCCCAGCCCCATGGTCAGCAGGCTCTTGGCATCGTGATAGACCTGCGAACCGAGGATTTCGCTGAGCTTGATGGTCTGCCGCTTGGCGTTGGGCAGCTCCAGCGCCATCAGGTTCTTGCCCGGAATCGTCTCGATCACGCGGATCGAGACCAGCGACAGCGAGCGGGCCAGATCGCGGCTGAGGTTGACGATCTGCGAGCCCTTCACGCCGGTGGCTGGCTCGATTTCGTAGCGCGTGATCACCGGGCCCGGCGCGGCCGCCACCACGCGCACTTCGACCCCGAAGTCCTTGAGCTTCTTCTCGATCAGTCGGCTGGTCATTTCCAGCGTCTGGGCATCGACCCCGGGCTGGTGCAGGGGAGCACCGTCCAGCAGGTCCACCTGCGGCAGCTTGCTGTCGGGCATTTCCACGAACAGGGGCTTCTGTCGTTCCTTGGCGACCCGTTCGCTCTTGGGCACCTCGACCAGCGTCGGCTCGATCACCACCGGCATCGGATGGTGTTCTTCGTTCTCCACACGCTCGACCGCCACCACCTCTTCACGGGCACGTGCCGCCTGTTCGCCGATGCGCTGGTCTTCCACGGCTTCACGCCGCTCGCGCCGCGCTTCGAACCAGCCGTAACACCAGGCACCCAGCCCTTCGGCCCAATGCGCCCACGAGAAGAGAAACACGCGAGGCAGGCACACCACCAACACGGCCAGCATCAGCACCGCAGAGCCGTTGAAGCCCAGCACGTGGGCCGCGATGTCCCCCAGCGCCATGCCCAACACGCCCCCCGCCGGACCGGGCAGCAAGGCCTCGTACCGGTACAGGCGCTCGTATTCCAGCACCGCGCTGCTCAACAGCAGGAGCAACAGGCACACCCAGAACACCGGGCGCCCTTGCCACCAGCGCAACCATGCGGGCAACGCCGGCGCCGACTCGGCCGAATCAGCGGCGCCCTGCTGCCCGCGAATCCACTGAGCCAGGACGGACAGCCAGGCGCGGAGCCCGGCCAAAAACGCCCACCACACCGAAAAACCCAGCAGGTAATAACCGCCATCGGACAGCACGGCCCCCAGTTGCCCGCCCCAGTTGGCGAGCGCGTCGTGGGTTCCGGTGGTGCTCCAGGCGGGATCGGCCGGGTTGTGGCTCAGCAGCGCCAGCCCCCAGAACAGCAGGGCTGCCGCACCGAATACCAGCCCGATTTCCTGGGCAAAGCGGGCCACCCCGGTGGGCTCCTGATGCGCCCGATCACCGTTGAGGGTGTTGATGGAATAGGTCATGAAACGAACCGTCAGCTTGGACGCCCCCGCATGGGGGCTCAACTCGGTCCGAGCTTACCCCAGACAACCCGTCGATCCCGTTTCAATGCGCTCAAATCCGCGCACCGTCGCCAGCGCGTTGCCAGACCGGCGGCGACGTCAGCCCAGCGAGGTCAGGCGTTCCTTGATGACGGTGCTGCCATCCGCCCCCAGCTCGATGAAGCCCCGGTCTTCCAGATCTTTCATGACCCGGCTGACCATCTCGCGCGACGCGCCGATCATCTTGGCCACGTCCTGGCGCGACACCCGCTCCTTGATCACGAGCTGCCCGTCGCGGTCCGGCTGGGCAAATTCGAGCAGCGCACGGGCCACCCGACCATACACGTCCATCAGGGCCAACGACTCGATCTTGCGGTCCGCGTGGCGCAGGCGCTGTACCAGCCCCTTCATGATGGCGTAGGCCATGGAGGTGTTTTCCGGCAGGCAGCGGGCAAATTCCACCCGGCCCAGGATCAGCACGTCGGTCTGCACCTCGGCCCGCACCGAGGCCGAATGCGGCTGGTTATCGATCAGGCTCATTTCGCCGATGTAATCCCCGGGGCTCATGGTCGCCAGGATCACCTCGCGTCCGCGGGTATCGGTGGTCACGACGCGCGCCCGACCAGTCAGGACGATCGCCAGGAAGTTGGACTTCTTGCCTTGCTCCACGATGACCTCGCCGCGCTTGTACCGGCGCTTGACCACGGCGTCGGCCACAGACTCCGCCTGCGCCTGCGTCAGGGTGGAGAACAGCGGAACGCGGCGGATCAGGTCGAGATTGGACAGGATGGACATGCGTGTATTCCTTCGATGGAGAAGCTGGCGAAACGCGCTTTCTTACAATGGGCCGAATCTGGTTGATGGGCCCGCTCTACCGGTCCTTCGACGGCAATGCACACACTCTAAACCAACCCGATCCCTGCCCACAGAGGGCGAAACACCATGAAGCATACAAAAGTCCTCATTCTAGGATCTGGCCCCGCGGGATACACCGCTGCCATCTACGCCGCCCGCGCCAACCTCCAGCCGCTGCTCGTGACCGGCATCGCCCAGGGCGGCCAACTGATGACCACCACCGAAGTGGACAACTGGCCCGCCGACGTGCATGGGGTGCAAGGCCCGGAGCTCATGCAGCGTTTTCTGGAGCACGCCGAACGCTTCAAGACCGACATCGCCTTCGACCACATCCATACCGTGGACCTGTCGAAACGGCCGTTCGTGCTCCAGGGCGACAGCGACACCTACAGCTGCGACGCCCTGATCATCGCCACAGGTGCTTCGGCCAAGTACCTGGGCCTGCCCTCCGAAGAGGCCTTCATGGGCAAAGGCGTGAGTGCCTGCGCCACCTGCGACGGCTTCTTCTATCGCAACCAGGAAGTCGCCGTCATCGGTGGCGGCAACACCGCGGTGGAAGAGGCGCTCTACCTGTCGAACATCGCGAGCAAGGTCACGCTCGTGCACCGGCGCGACACCTTCCGGGCCGAGGCGATCATGATCGACAAGCTGATGGACAAGGTCCGTGAAGGCCGCATCGAACTGAAACTGCACAGCGTGCTCGACGAGGTGCTGGGTGACACCAGCGGCGTGACCGGTGTGCGCCTGAAGAACGCGCAGTCCGGCGCCACCGAAGATGTGGCGGTCAAGGGCTGCTTCGTGGCCATTGGTCACAGCCCCAACACGGCGCTCTTCCAGGGGCAGCTGACGCTCAAGGACGGGTACATCGTCACGCAGTCGGGCCTCAACGGCATGGCCACCATGACCAGCGTTCCGGGCGTCTTCGCCGCCGGCGATGTGCAGGACCATGTGTACCGACAGGCCATCACCAGTGCCGGCACGGGATGCATGGCGGCCCTCGACGCACAGCGCTTTCTCGAAAGCGCCTGAGCCCCATACGCCTGACACCGTGCTGGCACAGCCAGCGTGCCAGGCGCACCGCAGCCACGACCGGACACCTGTGGCGGAGAACCGCCGGCGTTGCCCTGCGGGCGCAATGGCGCCATTGGTCGGGCAGCTGGCATCTGGTCTCGCGAGCATCTATAATGGTGGGCTTTGCTGCAAAGAGCTCTTTGGGCCGTGCAATGCAAATACCGGGTTACCGCCACCCTTCTGGCGAGGTGAGGCTCCCACCGCACGGGTGGCAGCCGTTTGAAAAATCGGAGTGTCCTCATGGCACGCGTCTGCGACGTCACGGGCAAGAAGCCCATGGTCGGGAACAACGTTTCCCACGCCAACAACAAAACCAAGCGCCGGTTCCTGCCGAACCTGCAATACCGCCGTTTCTGGGTCGAAAGCGAAAACCGCTGGGTGCGCCTGCGCGTGTCGAGCGCTGCCCTGCGCCTGATCGACAAGAACGGTATCGAAGCGGTGCTCGCCGACCTGCGCGCACGCGGCCAAGCTTAAGGAGTCCGGACCATGGCAACCAAAGGCGCACGCGAGAAGATCAAGCTGGAATCCACCGCTGGAACCGGTCACTTCTACACCACCACCAAGAACAAGAAGACCACGCCCGAGAAGATGCTGATCAAGAAGTTTGATCCGGTCGCTCGCAAGCACGTGGACTACAAGGAAATCAAGCTGAAGTGATTCGGCCTGTGTCCCAACAAAAAAGCCGCTGTCCCAGCGGCTTTTTTGTTGCCTGAGGGCTCAGACGTCGAGATACTGATCCAGTCCGACGGGCGAGCGGACCCGTCGTGCAGCCAGAGTTTCAGCCCGGATGCGGCGATTTTTCTCCAGCATCTCCGGCGTGACATACCCCCGGCCGTGGTCGAGGTGCAGGCAGGTGGTGGAATAGCGGATCTTTCGGGGCTTGAGGCCCAGGTGGCACAAGCGATCACCGAATTCGCAGTCCTCGCCGCCATACTGCATGCGCTCATCAAAACCATTGACCGCCAACGCGAACTCCTTGTAGCAGGACGCGTTGTGCCCGTTCCAGGTGCTGCGCGCCGGACTCATCCGGTTGAGCCAGTCGCCCCAGGCCCCACGGGCGTTGACCTTGAGGGTCTTGAGCGAGCGGCGCAGGCCGTGGGCCGTGAGCCAGGCCAGGTCAAACACCTGCCCGGAGACGATCTCCTCGCGCCCGATGCGCTCACTCAGCGCCATGGGCAGCTTGACGTACCCCCCCGACAGAAAAGTGCCCCTATCGGCAAAAGCCAGGTGCGTCTCGACAAAGTCGGGCCGGGGAATGCAGTCGCCATCCGTGAAGATCAGGTACTCGCCTTCGGCCTGGACAATGGCCTTGTTGAGGATGCGGCATTTCTGGAAGCCTTCGTCCGGCTGCCAGACATGCCGCACCGGAAACGGCAGTTGCGGCCGCAATGCCTCGATGAGCTGACGGGTTTCATCGCGCGAACCATCGTCGGCCACCACCACCTCAAAACCGCGATGCCGCTGTACCGAGAACCCCCACAGCACTTTCTCGAGCCAACGCGGATGGTTGTAGGTCGTGAAGATGACCGACGTTTTCATGAAGAGGTGCCCCGGATGCCCATGCCTGGTCGCGCCAGCAGGATCATGGCGACCGACAGGCTCATCATCACACCATAGTTGTTGGTACCCGTGTTGGTATCGGTGATGCTCATCAGCACATGCAGCACACCCAACCCCAGCAGTCCGATGGCCGCGAACCGGTTCCAGCGGCGCGCCACCCAGGCGCTGGCCAGAAAGGCGGCCATGAAACTCAGCGTACTCATCAGCCCCAGCACCCCATGGTCCAGCATGCCGTTGAGGTATTCGCTGTGCACGTGGATCTGGCGTTTCATCTCTTCGGAGCCCACCTCGTCGGCCCATGCCTGGATGAAAGCGATGCGCTGGGCTCGGCCATAGCCCAGCCAGGGCTGTTCCTGGATGGCACGCACCGCGTGTTGCCAGAACTGCAAGCGCACACCCACCGACGAATTCACATAGTTGGCATCGCGATCCCCCGCGAGCGTGGCCACCGCTTCATCCACCGCCATGTCCAGGCGCTGCAGGGGCACTTCCACCACCTTGGGCAGCAGTACGGCCACCACCGAGGACAGCGCCACCACCAGCATCGCCAGCTTGATGGCCGACAGCAGCCTTTGCGACCAGGGACGGGCACTGCAGATCCACGCTCCCCAGAACACCGAAATCACCAGCCAGGGCACCACCAGATACGCCCCTCGCGCGCCCGTGAGCAGCACCGACAGCAGGAACAGCGCCGCACTGCCAGCCATCACGCCCAGTTCGCGCCCACTCGCGCCCAGTCGCAGCAAGGCGATCTGCACAAAGGCGAACATGACCAGCCCGCCCGCCCAGTTGATCCGGTTCGAGGGCGTTTCCACCCCCCAGTAGGCATGGGCACCGCTCACGGCCAGCCCCACCACCGCCGCCGCCAGCAAGGTCCAGCGCAACGCGTCGGCATCCACCCCACGGGGTCGCACCGAGCGCACCAGCAGGTACACCGCACAGGCTGACAGCCCTACACGCATCTCGAAATGGCGCGTGCCGATCGGGTCGTCCCAATAGAGCACACCCGCCAGCTTGCAGGCCACCCCCGCCAGACAGAACCCCAGCCAGACCCGCGCCACCCGCCAAGCCCCCTCATCCCCCGGCTCGCCATGCGAACGCCAGTCGCGAAGCCAGGCCCAGCCGCCCCAGACCACCAGCATGAGCCAGAGCACGCCACCCATTTTGGTATTGGCTGGCGTGAGCGCCAGCAACACCAGCACAACCAGCCAGGCGATCAGGCTCACCGGCTGCAACCACCGCCCTTGCTGCAATTGCCCTTCCATGCCTGGCATCGACCGCGCAACCGGAAACCGCGCTCAGTGCGCGGCGGCGGCCACATGGGCATCGGGCTTGACCGCCTTGAGCAGGCGCATCATGGTGGTTTCGATCCGCGCCAGCGCCTCGGGGGAATGCCCTTCAAAGCGCAGCACCAACACCGGTGTCGTGTTCGACGCCCGGATCAGGCCGAAACCATCGGGCCAGTCCACCCGCACACCATCGATGGTTGACAGGCGTGCCGGCGCCGCCAGCGCCGGATCCGATGCCGCCAGCGTGGTCAAGCGGTCCACCACGGCGTGAGGCTCGCCCTCGGCGCAGGCCACGTTGAGTTCCGGCGTGCTGTGGCTCGTCGGCAAGGCTTGCAGCACCGCGTTGGCGTCCGGTTGGCGACTCAGGATTTCAAGCAGGCGGGCGCCCGCATAGGAGCCGTCGTCAAACCCGTACCAGCGCTCCTTGAAAAAGATGTGGCCACTCATCTCACCGCCCAGCGGGCTGTCGAGTTCCTTCATCCGGGCCTTGATCAGGGAGTGGCCGGTCTTGTAGATGTGCGGCACACCACCGGCCGCCTCGATGGCCGGCGCCAGCCGCTGGGAGCATTTCACGTCGAACAGGATGTGCCCTCCGGGCACCCGCGACAGCACATCCTGCGAAAACAGGATCATCTGGCGGTCGGGAAAGATGTTCTCACCGTCCTTGGTCACGATGCCCAAGCGGTCGCCATCGCCGTCGAAGGCCAGCCCGAGCTCCGCATCCGTCTCGCGCAAGGCGCGCTGCAGGTCCACCAGGTTCTCCGGCTTGCTCGGGTCGGGATGGTGGTTGGGAAAGTGCCCATCCACCTCGCTGAACAGCTCGGTGACCTCGCAACCCAGGGCCCGGAACAGCGCTGGCGCCGTCGCCCCCGCCACCCCATTGCCGCAGTCCACCACCAGCTTCATGGGGCGTGCCAGCTTCACGTCGCCCACGATGCGGTCGCGATAGGCGGCCTCAACGTTCACGTGACGCACACGTCCGCCGTCCGCCAGCATCCACGATTCGGCTTCGATCATCTGGCGCAAGGCCTGGATTTCGTCGCCGTAGATGGCCTTCCCGGCCATCACCATCTTGAAGCCGTTGTAATCCTTGGGGTTGTGGCTGCCCGTCACCTGGATGCCGCTGCGACACAGCGTGTTGGCCGCAAAGTACAGCATGGGCGTGGTAACCATGCCCACATCGATCACGTCGATGCCCGCCGCCACCAGCCCACGCACGAGTGCAGCGGCCAAGGCCGGGCCGCTCAGACGGCCATCCCGGCCGACGGCGACCGTAAGCTCCCCTTGGGTTCGCGCCACGCTGCCAAAGGCCTTGCCCAACGCTTCGGCCACCTGTTCGTTCAGGGTGGAGGGGACGATACCCCGGACATCGTAGGCCTTGAAGATCGAAGCAGCGACTTGCATGAACCGTTCGTGGAAAGAGCGAATCGTGCATTGTAGGTGGCTTGCCCCGGCCATCGGCACCAGGGACATGTCCGGAAATGGCGAGTCTGATCTGCCACAAACCCCTACGATGTGCCCATGCCATCCCCAGCCCCCCTCGACGCCGACGCCTGCTACCTCGCGCTTGCTGCGCGAGACGCCCGCTTCGACGGGCGCTTTTTCACCGGCGTCACCTCCACCGGCATCTACTGCCGGCCGGTCTGTCGTGTGCGCACGCCCCGGCAGGCCAACTGCCGCTTTTTCGCCCACGCGGCCCAGGCCGAAGCGGCCGGTTTTCGCCCCTGCCTGCGCTGCCGTCCCGAACTCGCCCCCGGGGATCTGGCCTGGTCCGCCACCGATGCCGGCGACATTCTTACCCGCCAGGCGCTGGGCTTGCTGGCCACGCCCGACACCTGGACCGGTGACACCCCCAGCGCGGCCGCACTCGCCCAACGTCTCGGCGTGAGCGACCGGCACCTGCGCCGCCTGTTCGAAGAACGGATGGGCGTCTCGCCCCTGCAGTACCTGCAGACCCGGCGCCTTCTGACCGCCAAGCAGTTGCTGACCGACAGCCACCTGCCTGTCACCAAGGTCGCCGAGCTCAGTGGGTTTGGCAGCCTGCGCCGCTTCAACGCTGTTTTCCAGGAACGTTATGGGCTCAATCCCAGCCAGTTGCGGCGGGGGTCATCCTCGCCGGAGGGTGCACTCACCGTAAGGCTGGGCTACCGCCCCCCTTACGACATTGCCGCCCTGCTGCGCTTCTTCCACGATCGTGCGATCGACGGCGTCGAGCAGGTCCTCTGGCCCACCGAGCGCATGCCGCTGCCGGGTCTGGCCCGCACCATTGGCCTGCATGCCTCCAACCGCACCCTCAGTGGCTGGGTCGAAGCCCGCTTCGACCCCGAACGCCACCAGGTCATCGTGCGGATCGCTCCCAGCCTGGTGGACGCGCTGCCCACCCTCATTCACCGCGTGCGCGCCTGGCTGGACCTGGACGCCGATCCCATCGCGATACAGGCCGTGCTCCGCACCATGCCAGCGCCTGCCGGCGAGCACGCGGGGCTTCGCGTCCCCGGCTGCCTCGATGGTTTCGAACTCGCTGTGCGCGCGGTGCTCGGCCAGCAGATCACCGTGGCTGCGGCACGAACCCTGGCACGCCGACTCGTTCAACAGCTGGGAACCCCTTTGCCTTCCAGCGGAGAGGGGGATGGCACCCATCTCGACCGGCTCTTTCCCAGCCCGCAGCAATTGGCCGACACCGCGCCTGAGCGACTGGGCGAGCTCGGTATCGTCCGGCAGCGCCAACGCGCCCTCATCGCCCTTGCCCAGGCCGTCTGCACGCAACAACTCGACCTCCAGGGCAGCGGCGACATGGCGGCCACGCTCGACCACCTGCGACAGCTTCCCGGCATCGGCGAATGGACCGCGCAGTACATCGCCATGCGCGCACTGCGCTGGCCCGATGCTTTTTTGGCCAAGGACGTGGCGTTGCAGAAGTCGCTGGGCCTGCCCCGCTCCCTCACCGAAGCCGCAGCCGAATCACTCTCCCAGGCCTGGCGCCCGTGGCGCAGCTATGCGGTCATGCGCGCCTGGCAGGCACCGAGCCCCTTGTCGCCGCCCCAGCCCTCCCCATGAAAACACCACAATCGCTTGTCAAGATCGAGGTTCCGAGTCCGCTCGGCCCCATCGTGCTCGCCGCCTCCGCCCTCGGCCTGCGGGGGCTCTGGTTCATCGACCAGCGCTACGCGCCCAATTTCACCGCTTGGCCGGACGCGCCTGAGCATCCTCTGCTGCAAGCGGCACACCGACAACTTGATGCCTATTTTTCAGGCCAGACCGACCGCTTCGACCTGCCCCTGGATCCCTCCGTGGGCACGCGCTTTCAACAAGCCGTCTGGCAGGCACTCCGCCAGATACCCACCGGACAGACATGCAGCTACCAACAGCTGGCCCAGGCCCTGGGCCGGCCCCAGGCCGCACGCGCCACCGGCGCCGCCGTGGGACGCAACCCCTGGTCACTGGTCGTGCCCTGTCACCGGGTGGTGGGCAGCGACGGGCGCCTCACCGGTTACGCTGGTGGCCTGTGGCGCAAGGAAGCCTTGCTGGCCCTCGAGTCCGGGGACATCGCCAGCTTGCGCAACGCCTGTCAAAGCAGCCCCGTCTGACACACTGATCACCCACGCCTCTCCAGCCTCCGGTTTCGCCCCACCACATCACCCGCCCTGAACCGGCCCCACTCCATCATGTCGATCACTTTGTTGGGCGAGTTTGTGCTCCTCGCTGCCCTCTGGGGCGCCTCTTTCCTGTTCATGCGCCTGGGTGCGGCCGAATTTGGCGCCATTCCCACCGCCGGACTGCGTGTGGGCCTGGCCGCGCTCTTCCTGCTCCCGACATTGCTGGTCCGCGGCGTCTGGACCGACTTGCGCCGCCATGCACGGCCCATTCTGCTGGTCGGCCTGCTCAATTCGGCCATGCCTTTTGCGCTTTTCGCCTTCGCGGTCGTCCACATTCCCACCGGCCTCACGGCCATCCTCAACGCCACGGTGCCCATGACCGGTGCCCTCGTTGCCTGGCTCTGGCTCGGCGAGCGCCCCGGCGCCAGCCGCACCCTCGGCCTCGTCATCGGTTTCGCCGGTGTCGCGTTGCTGGTGATGGGCAAATCCGGGGTCGATGCTTCCGGACTTTCCATGGATACGCCGTCCACGATGCCGCTGATCGCCATGGGCGCCGTGATGGCGGCCACGCTCTGTTATGGCATCGGCGCCAGTTGTGCGCGCAAATACCTGCAAGGTGTGCACCCACTCGCGACCGCCACCGGCAGCCAGATCGGCGCCACGCTGGGGCTTGCCCTGCCCATGGCCTGGTTCTGGCCTTCTGCGCCGGTCAGCGCTGGCGCGTGGTGGGCAATGGTGGCCGTCGGGCTGCTCTGCACAGCACTGGCCTACATCCTGTTTTTCCACCTCATCGAGCAAGCAGGCGCCAGCAAAGCCTTGACCGTGACCTTCATGATCCCGGTCTTTGCGTTGTTTTATGGGGCCGCATTTCTTCAAGAAACCATCACAGCCTGGATGCTGGGCTGCGGGGTCATCATTGTTTGCGGCACCGCCCTCTCGATGGGGCTTGTTCGCTGGCAGCGAAACCACTGAGTGGCACGGAAAAACGTCGGCTTCGTGGCGAGGCGATCGGTTTACTACCGAACAGAAGCGCCAAAAATAAACGGGTTGCAGCTTGCGCTGCAACCCGTTTAAGTGTCTGGCGGAGTGGACGGGGCTCGAACCCGCGACCCCCGGCGTGACAGGCCGGTATTCTAACCAACTGAACTACCACTCCTGGCAGGTAGCTTTGGTGCCTTGCGACAACCCAAGCGCTACAGACTTGGCGACCCTACGGGGATTCGAACCCCGGTACTCACCGTGAAAGGGTGATGTCCTAGGCCTCTAGACGATAGGGTCAAAACCTGGACGGCTCCGAATTTTCATTCGGCGCTTCGTTTTACCGAAGCCTCGCATTCTAGCATCAAAAACAGTGTTTTCTTTGCAGTTTGTTGGTGGAGGTAAGCGGGATCGAACCGCTGACCTCTTGCATGCCATGCAAGCGCTCTCCCAGCTGAGCTATACCCCCAACAAGCATTGCTTTAAAACAGTGTTTCATTGCAACCTAGCGAGCCTCAAATTATAGAGGCTTTTTTACGCTTTACGCAAGCGCTCCAAAATTTTTTCGCGATCGTGCAGTTCCAGCACCGCGTCGAGCGAAGGCGTTTGGGGTGTGCCCATCACCAGCACCCGCACCGGCATCGCCAGTTGGGGCATCTTCAGTGAGAACTGCGCCAGCGTCTCCTTGAGCGCGGCGGCGATCGATGCCTTGTCCCAATTGACATTGACCAGTCGCTCCGCCAAGGCAGCAATCGCCGGCCTGACCGCCTCCGTCACGTGCTGGGCCAGATCCTCGGCCTTCGGCGCCACATCGGCGTAATGGGGTGCCAGCCAGTCGGCCAGTGCCACCGTGGTGTCGCAGCGGTCCTTGTACAAGCCGCACAGGGCGCTCAGGCGGTCATCGGACGCGATCCCCCGCCGGGTCAGCTGTTCTGCGGCAAGTGTAGCCAGTTCGGTGTTGTCCATGGCCTTGAGGTGCTGGGCGTTGACCCAGCGCAGCTTGGCCTCATCAAAGCGTCCAGCGCTGCTGCCCAGATGGTCGAGGTTGAACCACTGCAGGAACTGCTCGCGGCTGAAAATCTCATCGTCGCCGTGGCTCCAGCCCAGGCGGGCCAGGTAGTTCACCATCGCGTCGGGCAAGTAGCCTTCGTCGCGGTACTGCGTCACCGGCTTGGCGCCGTTGCGCTTGCTCATCTTCTCGCCCTGCTCGTTGAGCACGGTGGGCAGGTGGGCGTAGACCGGCGGCTCCTTGCCCAGGGCACGGAAGATGTTGATCTGGCGCGGCGTGTTGTTGACGTGGTCATCGCCACGGATGACGTGGGTGATCGCCATGTCGATGTCATCCACCACCACGCAGAAGTTGTAGGTCGGCGTACCGTCGGGGCGCGCGATCACCAGGTCATCCAGTTCGTCGTTGCTGAACTCGACACGGCCCTTGACCTTGTCTTCCCAGACCACCGAGCCGCCCTGCGGGTTCTTGAAGCGCAGCACGGGCTTGATGCCTTCGGGCACCGGTGGCAGCACCTTGCCCGGTTCGGGACGCCAGGTGCCGTCGTAGCGTGGCTTTTCCTTGTTGGCCATCTGGCGTTCGCGCAGCGCGTCCAGCTCTTCCACGCTCATGTAGCAGGGGTAAACCAGACCCTGGGCCTGCATGTCGGCCAGCACGGCCTTGTAGCGGTCCATGCGCTGCATCTGGTAGAACGGCCCTTCGTCGTGATCCAGGCCCAGCCACTTCATGCCTTCGATGATCACGTCGACCGCCGCCTGGGTCGAACGCTCCAGGTCGGTGTCTTCGATGCGCAGGATGAACGTGCCCTGGCTCGCCCGGGCAAAAGCCCAGGGATAGAGCGCGGAACGGATGTTGCCCAGGTGAATGAAGCCGGTGGGCGACGGCGCGAATCGGGTACGGACGGTCATAGAAGAACGGGTTACAGGCTGGACAGGCCGCGATCGAGGTCGGCCCGGATGTCGTCGAGGTGTTCCAGGCCCACGGCGACCCGGATCAGGCCCTGGCGCACACCGGCGGCCTGGCGCTGGACTTCGGTCAGGCGGCCGTGCGAGGTGCTGGCCGGATGGGCGCAAAGGGTCTTGGTGTCGCCGAGGTTGGTCGAGAGCGAAAGCACCTGCATCGCATCGAGCACGTGAAATGCGCGCTGACGGGCCTGGTCGGCATCGGAGGCCTTCACCTCGAAGGACAGCACAGCACCGCCGAGCCCCCCCATCTGCGCCAGCGCCAGCTCATGCTGTTGATGGCTGGGCAGGCCAGGGTAGAACACGCGCGCCACGGCCGGATGCGCTTCCAGCCACTGGGCCAGTGCCAGCGCCTGCGCCGACTGCGCACGCATGCGCAACTCCAGCGTCTCCAGGCCCTTGAGGACAACCCAGGCGTTGAAAGGGGCGAGCGTCATGCCGCCGCTCTTGAGCACCGGCAGGAAGGTCTTGTTGACCAGGGCTTCGCTGGCGCACAGCGCTCCCGCCATCACGCGCCCCTGGCCGTCGAGATACTTGGTGCCCGAGTGCATGACGATGTCGGCACCGAGGCTCATCGGCCGTTGCAAAGCCGGCGTGGCAAAGCAGTTGTCGACAGCCAGCAAGGCCCCGCTGCTGTGTGCCAGATCGGCCAAGGCGCGGATGTCGCAGACGTCGGTCAGCGGGTTGGTCGGCGTCTCGGCAAACAGCAGCCGGGTGTTCGCGCGTACAGCGCCCTTCCAGGCCGACAAGTCGGTCTGCGGGACGAAGCTCGACTCGACGCCGAACTTGGCCAGGTCGCTGCCGATCAGCTTGATGGTCGAGCCGAACATGGACTGCGAGCACAGCACGTGGTCACCCGCTTTGAGCAGACCCAGACACATCATGAGGATGGCCGACATGCCCGAGGCCGTGGAGATGCAGGCCGGCGCGCCTTCGAGCGCGGCCAGGCGCTGCTCGAAACTGGTCACCGTGGGGTTGCCGTAGCGGCCGTAGGTGAAGCCGTCCTCGTCGCCATTGAAGCGGCGGGCAGCGGCTTCGGCACTGGGCTGTACGTAACCGCTGGTGAGGTACAGCGCTTCGGAGTTTTCGCCGTACTGGCTGCGCGCCACGGCCGCGCGCACGGCCTGGGTTTCGCGGTGCAACGGGGTGGTATCGGAAGGGTTCAGATCGGAAGACATGGGTGTGCCCGGTCAGGCCACTTCGGCGTTCGGCAGGGCGAGACGCGAAGTATCTTCGGTGTCTTCACCGGACTGGTCACGCCCCTGGTTGAGGCGGGCGATGTCTTCGGCCGTGATGTCCCCGGTGACGTAGACGCCATCGAAGCACGAAGCATCAAAACCGGCCAGATCCGGATTGAGCGAGCCGATGGCCTGCTTCATCGCATCGACGTCCTGATAGATCAGCGCGTCGCAGCCGATCAGTTCGCGGATCTCTTCGACGGTGCGACCGTGGGCCACCAGTTCCTGCGGCGTGGGCATGTCGATACCGTAGACGTTCGGGTAGCGCACGGGCGGCGCGGCACTGGCCATGTAGACCTTGGCCGCTCCGGCGTCGCGGGCCATTTGCACGATTTCCTTGGACGTGGTGCCCCGCACGATGGAGTCGTCCACCAGCAGCACGTTGCGGCCCTTGAACTCGCTGGCGATCACATTGAGCTTTTGGCGCACCGACTTCTTGCGCACGCCCTGGCCGGGCATGATGAAGGTTCGCCCCACGTAGCGGTTCTTCACGAAGCCTTCCCGGTACGGCAGGCCCAGCAGCTGTGCCAGTTCCATGGCGCTGGGACGCGAGGATTCGGGGATCGGGATCACCACGTCGATGTCCTTGGGCGGCACGGTGGAGATGACCCGCTTGGCCAGTGTCTTGCCCAGGTTCAGCCGCGCCTGGTAGACCGAAATGCCGTCCAGCACGGAATCGGGCCGCGCCAGGTAGACGTATTCAAAGATGCAGGGGTGGTGGCGCACGTTGTCGGCACACGGCGCAAACTGCACCTGCCCTTCGAGGTCGACGAACACCGCCTCACCGGGCTGCACGGCGCGCTCGACATCGAAGCCGGTGCCTTCCAGGGTCACCGACTCGCTGGCCACCATCACGCCGGCCGGGCTGCGCCCGATGCACAGCGGCCGGATACCGAACGGATCGCGGAACGCCAGCAGGCCATGGCCTGCGATCAGCGCGATCACCGCGTACGAGCCTTTGACCCGCTGGTGCACGCCGCGCACGGCAGCGAACACGTCAGCCGGCTTGAGCGTGCCGCCGCGCGTGACCTTTTCGAGTTCATGCGCCAGCACGTTGAGCAACACCTCGGAGTCGCTTTCGGTGTTGATGTGGCGATGATCGGTCTGGAACAGCTCCTGCTTGAGCGCCTTGGCATTGGTCAGGTTGCCGTTGTGCACCAGCACGATGCCGTAAGGCGCATTCACGTAGAAAGGCTGGGCCTCTTCTTCGCTGAAAGCGTTGCCCGCCGTCGGGTAGCGCACCTGCCCCAGACCCGCGTTGCCAGGCAGTGCGCGCATGTTGCGCGTGCGAAACACGTCGCGCACCATGCCCTTGGCCTTGTGCATGTAGAACTTGCGCCCCTGCTGCGTGACGATGCCCGCCGCATCCTGGCCACGGTGCTGCAACAGCAGCAGCGCGTCATAAATCAGTTGATTGACCGGCGCCTGGCTGACCACGCCCACGATTCCACACATGTTCGAATCCTCAACGACAAAACCACAGAAACTTCATGCCAGGTAGCGCGCGAGCCCATCGGGCAACAGCGGGCGCAGCACCAGCAAGGCGGCCGAAAGCTCGGCAGCCACCATCGAATCCCGCCACCAGGTCTGCTCGCGCAGCGGTGTCATGTGCACCACCACCGCCAGCGCCAGCAGCAACACGGCCCCGCGCAGCACGCCAAAGGCCCCACCCAGCACCCGATCAACCGGCCGCAGCCCGACCGAATCGACCAGCTTCTTGACCAGCCAGGCCACCAGGCCACCGGCAAACGCCACCGCCACAAACAGCAGCACAAATCCTGCCGCCAGCCGCAGCGCCGGGGAAGCCCCGCCCATCGGGAGCCATTCGCCCACCGTTGCGGCCCAAGCCTGGGCCACGATGAACGCAGCGACCCAGCCGGCCACGGACAACACCTCGTACATCAAACCCCGCCACAGACCCAGCAGCGCGGACAAGCCCAGCACCGCGAGCAAGGCCCAATCGGTCACGTTCATGCGCCTGTGCTGCTGCAGCGCCTCACAGCACCAGGATCGCCGCCGGCAGGCCGAGCGCCTTCACCCGGGCCACGGCCTTTTCAGCTTCGGCGCGCGAGGCAAAGGGGCCGAGGCGGACACGGGTGCGCCGACCGTCTGGCGTTTCGGCCACATGGGTATAGGTCTTGAGGCCTGCGCGCTCCAGCTTCAGGCGGGTTTCCTGGGCACGGGCGGCTTCGGCAAAGGCCCCCACCTGAACCACCAGACGCAGATTGGCGGCTTCGCCAGGCTTGGCGGCGCCAGCCCGGTCTTCCAGCAATGCCTTCACGCGCTCGGCGTTGTCGGCCCGCGCTGTACCGGCCGCCGGCGCCTCCGGCTTGACCGGGGTCTTGGCCGCCACCGCGGGGGCCGCCGGCTTGGCCGGAGGGGGCTCGGGCGTCACAGGCGCTGCCCGGGTTTCGATCACCTCTTCCCGGTCACCCAGGCTGTCCTGGGTGGTCAGCGGGGTGGCGGGCGGCGAAGATTCCTTGGCAACCGGCTCGGCCGGGGTCGGGCGAGGGGCGGCAGCCGTCTCCGGTTTCGCCGTCACGGGCGCGCTGTCGCGGGAGGGGATGACGATGGGCACGTCGCCCGACAAAGGGCGGGGCTGCGTGTCGAACAGCAGGGGGAAACCCACCACACCGAGCACCACCAGAATGGCCGCGCCCACCAGGCGGTGCCGTGCGCGGCGGCGCACCGCTTCAATGCTCTGGGGCTGGGCCGCAGCCGGGTGACCCTGGTGACCGGAACGGGACTTGAACATGGGTTGACCCGTGTGCCTGCGAGGCCGGTTGCCACCCCTGCGGCGGCAACGCGACAGGATCAGGCGGCCAGATGCTTCGCGGACAGGCGGGGCACGCCGTCGTGCAGCACCCCACCCACGGTGTAGAAGGAACCAAAGACCACGATTCTATCAGCCGGGTCTGCGGCGGCCACGGCCGCAGCCAGAGCATCCCGGGGCGTGGCGTGGGTACCAGCGACCGTGCCCTTGCCGGCCGCCCCGGCGGCCAGTTGCGTCGCGAGTTCGTCCGCACTCAGGGCCCGTGCAATGGGCAAACCGGTCGGGTACCAGCGGTCGATCAGCGGGCCGATCCGTGCCAGCATGGCCGCCAGATCTTTGTCGGCCATGGCACCGAACACCGCGTGCGTGGTCGGGTAGAAGCCCATCGCGTCCAGGTTTTCGGCCAATGCGGCCACCGAATGCGGGTTGTGGGCCACGTCCAGCACCAGGGTGGGCGCGCCGGGCACGATCTGGAAACGTCCGGGCAGCTCCACCAGCGCGAGCCCGTTGCGCACCGCCTGCGCCGTGACGGGCAGTTGCGCGCGCAACACCTCGATCGCAGCCAGCACGCCCGCCGCGTTGACCAGTTGGTTGGCCCCGCGCAGCGCCGGGTAGGCCATGCCGCTGTAGCGCCGCCCGCCGCGCGAAGGGTGCGTGGCCCAGCCCCACTGCTGCTGGTCGCCCGCAAAATGGAAATCCTTGCCGATGCGCCAGAGATCGGCACCGATCTCCATCGCCCGGTCCAGCACGCTCTGCGGCACCGCCGGATCGCTGACGACCACCGGCCGCCCGGTGCGCATGATGCCGGCCTTTTCGTAGCCGATGGCCTCGCGATCATTGCCCAGCAGCGCCATGTGGTCGAGCGCGATGCTGGTGATGATGGCGCAGTCCGGGTCGATGATGTTGACCGCGTCGAGCCGCCCCCCGAGCCCCACCTCCAGGATCGCGACATCGATGCCGCTGCGTTGCAGCGTGCGCAGGATGGCCAGCGTGGTGAACTCGAAATAGGTCAGCGACACCTCGCCTTCGCCATCGTCGCCCGGCTGGCCGCGGCGCGCCTGCTCGACCTCGGCAAACGCCGGCACCAGGGCGTCGGCCGCCACGGGCGTGCCTTCGACGCGGCAGCGCTCCTCGAAATGCACCAGGTGCGGCGAGGTGTACACGCCCGTCCGGTAGCCCGCCTGGGTATAGATCGCCTCCAGCATGGCGCAGGTCGAGCCCTTGCCATTGGTGCCCGCCACGGTGATCACGGGCATCGGCAGCCGCAGGTCCAGACGCCGGGCCACGCGCTGCACCCGCTCCAGCCCGAGTTCGATCCCGCTGATGCCTTGCGGGTGCTGGCGTTCGCAATGTGCCAGCCAGTCGGACAGGGTGCGGGGGTGGTCAGGCAGATCAATCGCTTGCATGGCCGTGATTGTCCCACCGCCCCCGCCGGGCTGGCCGGCCCGCGGTCATTGCCCCGACAATCGCCACATGATCACTGTCTACGGCATTCCGAACTGCGACACCGTCAAGAAAGCCCGCACCTGGCTGTCGGCACAGGGCGTCGCACATCAGTTTCACGACTTCAAGAAACAGGGTGTCCCCGAGGCCGACCTGACCGGCTGGCTCGATGCCCTGGGTTGGGAAACCCTGGTCAACCGGCGCGGCACCACCTGGCGCGGCCTGGACGAGGCCGATCGCACTGCCGTGACCGACGCCACCAGCGCCAAGCGCCTGCTGCTCGCCCACCCCAGCATCATCAAGCGACCGGTGGTGGCCTGGGCCGATGGCCGGGTCACGGCGGGTTTTGACAGCGCCGCGTGGACATCCCGCCTCTGAGCGACAGAAAGGCCGCCTCGTCCGCCGCCCTAGAATTGCAGGATGGCGGTTTTGCCATACCGCTGTCCTGCCCTTTTTCACCTGCTTGCAAATGCCTACCACCCAGATCCCCGGCGTGACCGTCAACACCCAGGCCAACGTCTACTTCGACGGCAAATGTGTCAGCCACGGCCTCACCTATCCCGACGGCACGAAAAAATCGGTCGGCGTCGTCCTGCCCGCCACCCTGACCTTCGGCACCGGTGCACCGGAAATCATGGAGTGTGTGGCGGGTGGCTGCGAATACAAACTCGCCGGCACCGACACCTGGGTCCCGGTGGTTCCCGGTGACGCTTTCAAGGTGCCCGGCAACAGCAGCTTCGACATCCGCGTGGCCGAGGCCTTCCACTACATCTGCCACTACGGCTGATCCCTGCCCCACGCTGCCACACCCGCCAGATCATGAGCACCATCCTGCAAAAACTCCCGTTGGGCCAAAAAGTCGGCATCGCCTTCTCGGGCGGCCTGGACACCTCCGCCGCGCTGCTGTGGATGAAGAAAAAAGGCGCCCTGCCCTACGCCTACACCGCCAACCTCGGCCAGCCTGACGAGGCCGACTACGACGACATCCCGCGCAAGGCCATGGCCTATGGCGCCGAGAAGGCCCGTCTGGTCGACTGCCGCCTGCAACTGGCGCACGAAGGCATCGCCGCCATCCAGTGCGGCGCCTTCCACATCAGCACCGGCGGCATCACTTACTTCAACACCACGCCGCTGGGCCGCGCCGTGACCGGCACCATGCTGGTGGCAGCGATGAAGGAAGACGACGTCAACATCTGGGGCGACGGCAGCACCTTCAAGGGCAACGACATCGAGCGCTTCTACCGCTACGGCCTGCTGACCAACCCGAGCCTGAAGATCTACAAGCCCTGGCTGGATCAGACCTTCATCGACGAACTGGGCGGCCGCAAGGAAATGAGCGAATTCCTCATTGCCAACGGCTTCGACTACAAGATGTCGGTCGAGAAGGCCTACAGCACCGACAGCAACATGCTGGGTGCCACCCACGAGGCCAAGGACCTGGAGCACCTGAACTCCGGCATCCGCATCGTCAACCCCATCATGGGCGTGGCGTTCTGGAAGCCGGAAGTGGACGTCAAGGCCGAGGAGATCACCGTGCGCTTCGAGGAAGGCCAGCCGGTCGCCCTGAACGGCCAGACCTTCGCTTCGCCGGTCGAACTGTTCCTCAAGGCCAACGAAATCGGCGGCCGCCACGGCCTGGGCATGAGCGACCAGATCGAGAACCGCATCATCGAAGCCAAGAGCCGCGGCATCTACGAAGCCCCGGGCATGGCGCTGCTGCACATCGCCTACGAACGCCTGGTCACCGGCATCCACAACGAAGACACCATCGAGCAGTACCGCATCAACGGCCTGCGCCTGGGTCGCCTCCTCTACCAGGGCCGCTGGTTCGACCCGCAGGCCATCATGCTGCGCGAAACCGCCCAGCGCTGGGTGGCCCGCGCCGTGACCGGCGAAGTGACGCTGGAACTGCGCCGCGGCAACGACTATTCCATCCTCAACACCGAATCGCCCAACCTGACCTACGCGCCCGAGCGTCTGTCGATGGAGAAGGTGGAAGACGCGCCGTTCAGCCCGGCCGACCGCATCGGCCAGCTCACCATGCGCAACCTCGACATTGTCGACACCCGCGCCAAGCTGGGCATCTACGCCCAGACCGGCCTGCTCTCGCTGGGCGATGGGGCGAGCATGCTGCGCCTGGAAGGTGAGACCAAGTCCGGCAGCTAAGCCGGTACCCCGGGCGCCGGGCGGCGCCATCGCCACGCCGCCCGGATGCCCAGCAGCAAGACGATCAGCATCACGGGCACCGCTGGCTCGAAAAAGCGCGGCAGGTTCTGCGACAGCAGCGTGTAGGCCCCGAGCATGCCCAGGGCGGGCAGCGTCAGGGCCAGCCCGTCGGGCCGGCGCCGCACCACGGCAGCCAGCCCCGTACCGAACAGGGCCAGCACCGCTGCCAGGTTCAACCCCTCGAAAAACCCCGTCTTGCCAGGGCCATCGGCCCAGCCCGGCAGGCCACCACGCGCCGAGATACACCACATCCCACGCCAGAGCATCAGGGGCACCAGCCGAAGGTGTGCCCAAGGGTGGGCACGGATCATCTGCCAGGCTTCGCGCTGCATGGTGGCGTCGCCGGCGTAATCGGGAAACGCTGCGCCGGCCGCCTCAAACTGGTAGCGCAACTGCATGTAGCGCGCCGAGGTCTGGCGGTAGAAGGTCACCGCCTGCTCGGGCCTGCCAGCCGCCTGGGCCTGGAAATCGCTGGCCTGGAAGTCGGACGGCCCGATGTAGAGGCGGCGCAGGGGCCCATCGCGGCTGCGCAGGTCCTGCGGGGCGATGTCCAGCGAACTGCCCTTGACCGCGCTTTTGTAGGAGTTGGGACCCCACAGCGTGAACGCCCGCCGGTATTCGTCGGCGTTCATCTGATTGAGCATCGCCCGCTTGTAAAGCACCCAGCCACTGCGGCCCTGCGTGAGCTGGAAGCTGCCAATCTGCACGGCATTGCGGGCCATCCATGGCAGCACCACCAGCAAGGCCCCCAGCACCAACAGGGCCATGGACACCAGCCGCTGCCACCAGCGCCCTGCCGCTTCCCCGAACACCGCCAGCAGTGCCAACAGCGGCACCAGATACAGAAACACGGCCTTGATCAGGCACAACACGCCCAACACCACGCCGGCCTGCGCCCACAGCAGCCTGCCGCGCTGCTGCACGGCACGCAGCAGCGCCCAGCTCAGCCACAGCAGGCCGCAGGCGGCGGGCAGCTCGGTGTAGAGCGAATCGACGGCGTCCGGGCTGTTGAGAAAACCCAGCCAGATCAGCACCACCGCGGCGAACGCCCAGGCCCGGGACCGCGTCAGGCGCCACACCAGCAACCAGGCCGCCAGCAGCGTCCCGAACACCCAGACCACGTTGACGGCCTTCACCAGGCGTGTGTGTTCACCGTGGTGCAGCGAGTCCAGGGTGAAAGGCACCCCGAAAGCACGCAGCCCGCGCAGCCAGACCGCGGTCAGCGCGGGCGGCACCGGCTCGCGGAAGTCGCTGGGCACGCTGTGGGTGAAGCGGGCCGGCCCCATGTCCTGCGAGAAGTCGCCCCGCTCGAACAGCGAATACGCGATGCTCAGGTTCTGCGTGGCGTCGCCCACGATGCTGTCGTCCTGCACCCACCGCAGGGTGGACAGGCTCAGCCCCAGGCAGAGCAACACCCAGAGCCAGTGCGAACGGCGAAGGCGTGAAACGAAGGTCATGGTGCGAGCGATTGCACCGATCGCGCCTTAGAACAGACTGAATCCACCCCGGTTGTCGCGCTGGCCCCACAGCGACGACACCGCCGGGATGCCGTTCAGATGACCACCGGCTCCGGCTCCAGCCGGATACCGAAGCGTTCGTACACGCTGGTCTGGATGGCCTTGGCCAGGGTCATGACTTCGCCGCCGGTGCAGGGGTGTTCGGCATCCCCTTTGTTGACCAGCACCAGCGCCTGCTTTTCGTAGACCCCGGCGTGGCCGAGGGTCTTGCCCTTCCAGCCGCAGGCGTCGATCAGCCAGCCCGCCGCCAGCTTCACGCTGCCATCGTCCATGGGGTAGTGCACCACCTTCGGGTCGCGGGCGATGATGTCGGCGCACTGCTCGGGCGTCACTGTGGGGTTCTTGAAGAAGCTGCCGGCGTTGCCGATGACGGCCGGGTCGGGCAGCTTGGCGCGGCGGATGGCGACCACCCAGTCGAAGATCTGGCGCGCGTCGGGGGCTGCGATGCCGGTCTCGGCCATCTTGCGCTCCAGGTCCAGGTAGCCCAGCACCGGCTTCCAGGGCTTGGGCAGCCAGAAGCGCACACGGGTGATGAGCGCACGCCCCGCCAGGCCGAAGCTCTGGTTGTCGGCCGCGATGTGTTTGAACACCGAATCGCGGTAGCCGAATCCGCACTGGGCGGCGTCCAACGTGAAGACCTCGCCGCTGACCAGGTCGATGGCGTCCAGCGAGTGGAAGCGGTCCTGCAGCTCGACCCCGTAGGCGCCGATGTTCTGCACCGGCGCCGCCCCCACGGTGCCGGGAATCAGCGCCATGTTTTCCAGGCCCGGCCAGCCCTGATCCAGCGTCCAGGCAACAAAAGCGTGCCAGTTCTCACCGGCGCCCGCCTCGACCAGCCAGCCTTTTTCACTCTCCTCGACCAGACGCCGGCCCGCGATCTCGACCCGCAGCACCAGCGCCTTGATGTCGCCGGTGATCACCAGGTTGCTGCCGCCCCCGAGCACGAAACGCGGCGTGAGGGCCCAGTCGGGCCGGACCATCAGGCTGCGCAGATCGGCCTCGGTACGGATGCGCGCAAAACGTTGCGCGCGCGCGGCGATGCCGAAGCTGTTGTAGGGCTGGAGGGGCACCTGTTTCTCGACTAACATGACCGGATTGTCTCATTCACCCTCTGAAGAACCCGATCCCTCATGCCTTCTTTCGACACCAAACTCGAAGCCGATTTTGTGGAAGTGAAAAACGCCGTGGAAAACACGGCCAAGGAAATCGGTACCCGTTTCGACTTCAAGGGCACCAGCGCCGGCATCGAACTCAAGGACAAGGAAATCACCCTGTTCGGCGATGCCGACTTCCAGCTCCAGCAGGTCGAGGACATCCTGCGCAACAAGATGACCAAACGCAGCGTGGACGTGCGCTTCCTCGAGGTCGGCAAGGTCGAGAAGGTGGGCGGCGACAAGGTCAAGCAGGTGGTCAAGGTCAAGAACGGCATTGCCAGCGAAGACGCCAAGAAGATCCAGCAGGCCATCAAGGCCAGCAAGATGAAAGTACAGGCCGCCATCCAGGGCGACGCGGTGCGCGTGTCCGGCGCCAAGCGCGACGACCTGCAGGCGGCCATGGCGCTGATCCGCAGCGACATGAAGGACCTGCCGCTGTCCTTCGACAACTTCCGCGATTGAGTGAACCACACCCTGCGTCGCTGCGTGGCCGCCCTCTGCCGGGCGCCTTCGGCCAGGCCGGGCATCGCGCCGACCTGGCCCGCCGCACTTCGGCGCAGCCTGGGCTGTGCGCTGCTCGGCCTCCTGGGCGGGGCCCCTGCGGCCGCCTGGGCGCAGTCGGTCGCGTTGTCGGGCATTTCCGGCAGCCGCGCGCTGCTGGTGGTGGACGGCGCCGCGCCCAAATTCCTGGCACCGGGCCAGACGCACCAGGGCGTGAAGCTGGTGGCGATCGAGGACGGCGCCGCCATCATTGAGGTGGCCGGCCGGCGGCAGAGCCTGCAGGTCGGTCATGCGCCGGTCAGCGTCGGCGGCAGCGGCGCTGCGGACGCGGGTGGCCAGCGCATCGTGCTGACCGCCGACGCCCGCGGCCACTTTGCGCCCCAGGGCCAGATCAACGGCCGCGCGGTGCAGTTCCTGGTGGACACCGGCGCCACCGCCATCGCGCTGAGCGAGGCAGAAGCCCGGCGCATCGGCCTGGCCTACGAGCAAGGACGGCGGGTGGCGGTCAGTACCGCCAACGGCTCGGCCACAGCGCACCTGGTGCGCCTGAACCAGGTGCGCATCGGCGACGTGCGGATTTACGACGTGGAAGCCGTGGTCACGCCGCAGTCCATGCCCTATGTGCTGCTGGGCAACACCTTTCTCAACCGCTTCCAGATGCAGCGCAGCGCCGACCAGCTCACACTGGAAAAACGCTACTGATCCGCCGCACCGGACGGCGACATCAGGCCTGCGCGGCCGTCACCACGATCTCGATCCGGTAGGCCGGGTTGGCCAGGGCGGCCTGCACCGTGGCCCGCGGCGGCGCCGCACCCGGCACCACCCAGGCGTCCCACACCTCGTTCATGACGGTGATCTCGCGGATGTCGGTCAGGTAGATCTGCGCCCGCAGGATGCGCGACTTGTCGCTGCCCGCTTCCTGCAGGCGCTGCGCCACCTGTTCAAGCACGTCTTCCGTCTGGCCGCGGATGTCGGTGTCGCCCCGCTCGGGCACCATGCCCGCCAGGTAGACGATGCCGTTGAAAACGGCAGCCTCGCTGTAGCGGGCTGCCATGCCGATGCGTTGAATGTCCTGGCTCATGGTTTTTTCTTCGATCCGAGCCGGCTTTCGGTGCCGGCGATGAGGCGGTTGATGTTTTCGGCGTGCCGCCAGACCAGCAGCAGGCCCATGACGGCCAGGGCCAGCACCTGGGTACCGGGCGCGTCCCACGCCACGTGGCGGCCGAACAGGTAGTACGCGGGCGCAAACACCGCGGTGACGATGGAGGCCAGCGACGAATAGCGGAAAAAGAACGCCACGATCAGCCAGGTGGCCAGCGCAGCCAGCCCCAGCCAGGGATCAAACCCCAGAATCACCCCGGCGGCCGTGGCCACCCCCTTGCCGCCCTGGAAGCGGAAGAACACCGGCCAGAGATGCCCCAGGAAAGCCGCCAGCCCGACCAGCGCCACGGTGCCATCGCCCAGCCCCCAGGCCTCACCCCAGGTCTTGACGACGAACACCGGCAGCCAGCCTTTGAGGGCGTCCAGCAGCAGCGTGACCACGGCGGCGGCCTTGCTGCCCGAGCGCAGCACGTTGGTGGCCCCCGGGTTCTTGCTGCCGTAGGTGCGCGGATCGGCCAGCCCCATGGTGCGGCTGACCACCACGGCGAACGACAGCGAGCCCATCAGGTACGCCAGGACGACGGCGGCAACGGGATAAAGGGATTCCAAGGTGGCTTCCTTGTCTGGAGGGTATCTGAGAGAGCCCCGGAGCGGCGCCCGCTCCGGCAAAGCGCCCTATTCTGCCAGCGCGCACTGCACCGGCCGCGCGCCCAGCGGCACGGCCAGCACAGCCGGATCGATGCCCACCAGGAAGCCCCGGCGGCCGCCATTGATCCAGATTTTCGGCAAATCCAGCACCGTGGATTCCACATACACCGGCATGGCGCGCCTGAGGCCGAACGGCGAGGTACCCCCCACCAAGTACCCGCTGTGCCGGTTGGCCACCTCGGGCTTGCACGGCTCGACCGATTTGGCGCCGATCTGGCGCGCCAGGTTCTTGGTCGACACCGTGCGGTTGCCGTGCATCAGGATGGCCAGCGGGCGGGCCGCCTCGTCCTGCATGATCAGCGTCTTGACCACCGCAAAAGGATCGAAGCCCAGCACCGCCGCACTGTGCTGGGCTCCGCCGTGCTCCAGGTATTCGTAAGGATGTTCGCTGAACGCCACGCCATGCGCCTTGAGCCAGGCGGTGGCCGGTGTCTCCGAGACATGGGGCTTCTTGGCCATGCAGGCTGCTTCAGTACGGTGAGCGGGTATGGCGCTTCGCTGGGCCAGGATGTCGTGGGTCCGGCTCCGCCGCCCCACCGGCATCGCCGCCTGGGGAGGCGATGACGCCGCAGACAGTGCGGGGACGGGCACTCACTGGGCCGGGTCGCGGCTTTCCCAGCGGATCGCGTCGATGGCCTTGAGGAGGTCGGGCGACAACTGCACGGACCAGGCGTCGAGGCACTCGTCCAGCTGCGCCAGCGAGGTCACGCCGATGATCGTGCTGGCGACGCGCCAGTTGCGGTAGCAGAACGCCAGCGCCAGTTGCGATGGCGTCAGGCCGTGCTCGCGCGCCAGTGCGTTGTAGCGCCGGGAAGCCGCCAGGGCTTCGGGACGCCCCCAACGCTGTTTGCGCATCGACTCGTACAGCGCCATGCGGCCATGGTCGCCCACCAGCCCGGTGTCGTCGTACTTGCCGCTCAGCAGGCCAAAACCCAGCGGCGAATACGCCAGCAGCGACACGCCCAGGCGGTGGCAGGTTTCGTCCAGCCCGTTTTCATAGCTGCGGTTGATCAGGCAGTAGGGGTTCTGCACCGTCGCCACCCGGGGCAGGCCATGCTGCTCGGCCAGGCGCACGAATTCGTGCACCCCGTACGGGGTTTCATTGGACAGGCCCACAGCGCGCACCTTGCCGGCCTGCACCAGTTCGGCCAGCGCTTCAAGTTGGGCCAACACGGAGGGCGCGGGCTTGTCCTTGGCCGGGTCGAAGTACAGCGCGCCAAAAGCGGGCACGTTGCGCGCTGGCCAATGAATCTGGTAGAGGTCGATCACATCGGTCTGCAGGCGCCGCAGGCTGCCTTCACAGGCTTCGATGATGCCGGCCTTGCTCACCTCGCTGCGCAGCCAGGACATGCCACGCGCCGGCCCTGCCACCTTGGTGGCCAGCACCACCTTCTCGCGCACGCCGGGATTGTTCGCAAACCAGCGGCCGATGATGGTTTCGGTCGCGCCGCAGGTTTCGGCCTTGGCCGGCACCGCGTACATCTCGGCCGTGTCCAGAAAATTCACGCCGCGCTCCAGAGCGCGGTCCAGAATGCGGTGGGCATCGGCTTCGCCGACCTGCTCGCCAAAGGTCATGGTGCCCAGGCAGACGGCGGGGACTTGCAGCGGGCTCTGGCCCAGCGTGACGGTGGAAAAGGTGCTCATGGGGAGCGATGGTAACGAAGCCACCCGCGTGCGGCAGACGCCGGGTCGACAAATCCCCGCAGACCCGGCGCAGTTTTCCCCCGCAACGCTGTCACGGCATTGACGCACAGACCGGTGCGCCGCGGGCCGGCGTCTTTATGATCCGCCGCATGTACGCTGTCCGACGACCTTCCCGCAGCCACTTCGTCCCCGTGCGGGGCCTGCCATACCACGTGCGCGAATGGGGCGAGCCCCAGGCGGGCCAGCCGCCCCTGGTGCTGGTCCACGGCTGGATGGATGTCTCGGCGTCGTGGCAGTTCGTCGTCGACGCCCTGCCCGACGACCGCTGGATCGTCGCGCCCGACTGGCGCGGCTTCGGTCTGACCCGCGCAGAGCCGGCCCCCGACGCCTACTGGTTCCCCGACTACCTGGGCGACCTCGACGGGCTACTCGACCACTTTTCACCCGATGTGCCGGTCGATCTGGTCGGTCACAGCATGGGCGGCAACGTCGCGATGATGTTTGGCGGCGTGCGCCCGCAGCGGCTGCGCCGGCTGGTCAACCTCGAGGGTTTCGGCATGCCCGAAACCCGGCCCGCCCAGGCCCCGGAGCGCTATGCCCAGTGGTTGGACGGGCTCAAGGCCCTGCGCCAGGGTGACATGGCCCTGAAGGACTACGACAGCGCCGAAGGCGTGGCCAGCCGGCTGATGAAGACCAATCCCCGCCTGCCCCGGGACAAAGCCGACTGGCTGGCCCGGCACTGGGCCGAGCCCGGTCCGGACGGGCGCTGGCGCATTCTGGGCGACCCGGCACACAAGGTGACCAGCGCCCACCTCTACCAGACGCCGGAAGCGCTGGCGGTGTACGCCCGCATCACCGCCCCCACCCTGTCGATCGTGGCCAGCGACGACAGCCTGGGCCAATGGTGGAAGGGGCGCTACACCCTGGACCAGTACCAGCAACGGCTGACCCACGTGCCCGATGTGCACCACGCGCGGGTGTCCGATGCCGGCCACATGCTGCACCACGACCAGCCCGCGGCGGTGGCCGCCCTGATCGCCGACTTCCTCGCCTGACGCGACCGGTCGTCGCGGATCGGGCCGCCAGCGACAGCCGCCGCGTTGGCGGTCATGAGAAAATCGCGGGTTTGGCGGCCCTGTCCGCTCACACCGAACACGCGAGAGAACACCATGGAAGCCGAACGCCTCAACGCCCTGCAGAACCAACTGGCCGACCTGACCGAGCGGGTGGCCGAGCTTCGGAGGTATCTTTGACTACGATGCCAAGGCCCTGAAACTCAGCGAGGTCAACGCCGCGCTGGAAGACCCCACCGTCTGGGACAACCCCAAACGCGCCCAGGAACTGGGCAAGGAAAAACGCTCCCTCGAAAGCGTGGTGCTGGTCATCGACAAGCTCACCAGCGAGCTGACCGACAACACCGAACTGTTCGAGATGTCGGCGGCCGAAAACGATGACGCCGGCCTGGAAACCATCGAAGGCGAAGCCGCCAAGCTGGCCCCGGAGGTCGAACAACTCGAATTCCGCCGGATGTTCAACAACCCGGCCGATCCGCTGAGCTGCTTTGTCGACATCCAGGCCGGCGCCGGTGGCACCGAAGCCTGCGACTGGGCCAGCATGCTGCTGCGCCAGTACCTGCGCTACGCCGAGCGCAAGGGCTTCAAGGCCACGGTGGAGGAAGAAACCCCCGGCGACACCGCCGGCATCAAGAGCGCCACGATCAAGATCGAGGGCGAATACGCCTACGGCCTGCTGCGCACCGAAACCGGCGTGCACCGGCTGGTGCGCAAGAGCCCGTTCGACAGCTCGGGCGGCCGCCACACCTCGTTCGCCTCGCTCTTCGTCTACCCCGAGATCGATGACTCCATCGAAATCAACATCAACCCGGCCGACGTGCGCACCGACACCTACCGCGCCTCCGGCGCCGGTGGCCAGCACATCAACAAGACCGACTCGGCCGTGCGCCTGACGCACATCCCGACCGGCATCGTCGTGCAGTGCCAGGACGGCCGCAGCCAGCACAGCAACCGCGACGTGGCCTGGCAGCGCCTGCGCTCGCGCCTGTACGACCACGAGATGCGCAAGCGCATGGAGGAGCAGCAGAAGCTGGAAGACACCAAGACCGATGTGGGCTGGGGCCACCAGATCCGCAGCTACGTGCTGGACAACAGCCGCATCAAAGACCTGCGCACCAACGTCGAAGTCTCGGCCACCCAGAAGGTGCTGGACGGCGACCTCGACGTCTTCATCGAAGCCTCGCTCAAGCAGGGCGTCTGACCCAAGACCGCATCCCGACACCAGGAGAAGCACCATGCCGCAACTGCGTGAGGCCCAGGGCCCCGCGACGGTGATCCGCCGCGAAGACTACACCCCGCCCGCGTACTGGGTCGATACGGTCGAACTGATCTTCGATCTCGACCCGGCCAAAACCCGCGTGCTCAACCGGATGCGCCTGCGCCGCAACCCGGACGTGCCCGCCCAGGCGCTGCGCCTGGATGGCGATGACCTGAATCTCGCCCGCGTGCTGGTCAACGGCCAGGGTTGTTCGTTCAAGATGGACGGCAGCACCCTGGTGCTGGAAAGCCTGCCCGAGGGCCACGAACCCTTCGAGCTCGAGATCTTCACCACCTGCGCCCCGGAGAAAAACACCCAGCTGATGGGTCTCTACGTGAGCCAGGGCACCTTCTTCACCCAGTGCGAAGCCGAAGGCTTCCGCCGCATCACCTACTTCCTGGACCGGCCGGACGTGATGGCCAGCTACACCGTCACCCTGCGTGCCGACAAGGCCCGCTATCCGGTGCTGCTGTCCAACGGCAACCTGGTCGAATCGGGTGACCTGCCAGGGCCTGGCAACGAGGGCCGCCACTTCGCCAAATGGGTCGACCCGCACAAGAAGCCGTGCTACCTGTTCGCCCTCGTCGCGGGCAACCTGGTGGCGCGCGAACAGCGCGTGCGGGCCCGTTCGGGCCAGGAACACCTGCTGCAGGTCTATGTGCGCCAGGGCGACATGGACAAGACCGAGCACGCCATGAACTCGCTGATCCACAGCGTGATCTGGGACGAAGCCCGTTTCGGTCTGCCGCTCGACCTGGAGCGCTTCATGATCGTCGCTACCAGCGACTTCAACATGGGCGCGATGGAGAACAAGGGCCTGAACATCTTCAACACGAAGTACGTGCTGGCCAACAGCGCCACCGCCACCGACACCGATTTCGCCAACATCGAATCGGTCGTGGGGCACGAATACTTCCACAACTGGACGGGCAATCGCGTCACCTGCCGCGACTGGTTCCAGCTCTCGCTCAAGGAAGGCCTCACCGTCTTCCGCGACCAGGAATTCAGCATGGACCTGTGCGCCACGCCCTCGGCGCGCGCGGTCAAGCGCATCGAGGACGTGCGCGTGCTGCGCACCGCCCAGTTCCCGGAAGATGCCGGCCCCATGGCGCACCCGGTGCGGCCCGACAGTTACGTCGAAATCAACAACTTCTACACCGTCACGGTGTACGAAAAAGGCGCCGAGGTCGTGCGCATGCAGCAGACCCTGGTCGGCCGCGAGGGCTTCCGTCGCGGCATGGACCTGTACTTCCAGCGCCACGACGGCCAGGCGGTGACCTGCGACGACTTCGCCCAGGCCATCGCCGACGCCAACCCCGACAGCGACCTGGCCCGCCTGCTGCCCCAGTTCAAACGCTGGTACAGCCAGGCCGGCACGCCGCGCGTGCACGCCAGCGGCCACTACGACGCCGCCACCCAGCGCTACACGTTGACGCTGTCGCAATCCTGCGAAGCGACACCCGGCCAGGCCGAAAAGCAGCCCTTCGTGATCCCGGTTGCGGTGGGCCTGCTCGATGCCCAGGGCCAGGATCTGGCCCTGCAACTGGTGGGGGAAACCGTCCCGGCCGGCACCACGCGCCTGCTGGTGCTCACCGAACCCCAGCACAGCTACACCTTCGAAGGCGTGGCGACCGAGCCCGTGCCCTCGGTGCTGCGGGGCTTTTCGGCGCCGGTCCTGCTCGACATGGCCCAGAGCGACGCACACCTGCTGCACCTGCTGGCCCACGACAGCGACCCGTTCAACCGCTGGGAAGCCGGCCAGCGCCTCGCCTTGCGCCGCGCGCTCGCGGCCATCCGTGCAGAAGGCCCGGCGCCCACGGCGCCGCTGGACAACGCCTTCCTGGACGCCATGCGCAGCGTGCTGCGCCACCCCGCGCTCGACGCGGCCTTCAAGGAACTGGTGCTGACCCTGCCGGCCGAAAGCTACATCGCCGAACAGCTCGACGTGGTCGACCCGCAGCGCATCCACGCCGTGCGCGAAACCATGCGGCAGCAACTGGCCAACGCACTCTTCGACGACTGGGTCTGGGCCTGGGAACAGCACAAGGACAACGGCGCGTATCGCCCGGAACCCGTCAGCACCGGCCGGCGTGCGCTGGCCGGCCTGGCGCTGGGCATGCTGTGCCTGGCCGCGCGCGACAGCGGCGACACCGTCTGGCCAGGCAAAACCTACCAGCGCGTCAAGGATGCCGACAACATGACCGACCGCTTCAACGCCCTGTCGGCCCTGGTGGTCAGCGGCCATGCGCTTGCCCGCGACGCCCTCGCCCGCTTCCACACCCTGTTCAAGAACGAAGCGCTGGTGCTGGACAAATGGTTCGCCCTACAGGCCGGCGCACCCGACCGTGGCGGCAATGTGCTGCCGGCCGTGCGCCAGTTGCTGGCGCATCCGGACTTCCACCTCAAAAACCCGAACCGCGCCCGCAGCGTGATCTTCAGCTACTGCAACGCCAACCCGGCGGCCTTCCACCGCGAAGACGCCGCCGGCTATGTGTTCTGGAGCGACCGTGTGCTGGAAATCGACACCTTCAACCCGCAGGTGGCCAGCCGCCTGGCGCGCGCGCTGGACCGCTGGAAAAAGCTGGCCGAACCCTACCGCAGCGCCGCCCGCGAAGCCATCGCCCGCGTGGCCGCCAAGCCCGACCTGAGCAACGACGTCCGCGAGGTCGTCACCCGATCCCTGGCAGACTGATCCCCCAAAGGCACCGATCATGAGCAACAAGATTTCCCTGACCCGCTATCTGGTCGAGCAACAACGCACGCACGGCCGCATCCCGCCCGAGCTGCGCCTGCTGATCGAGGTGGTGGCCCGCGCCTGCAAGCGCATTTCCATCAGCGTCAACAAGGGCGCGCTGGGTGAGGTGCTGGGCAGTGCCGAGTCCGAAAACGTGCAGGGCGAGGTCCAGAAAAAGCTGGACATCATCGCCAACGAAGTGCTGATCGAAGCCAACGAATGGGGCGGCCACCTGGCGGCCATGGCCTCCGAGGAGATGGACAGCATCTACGTGGTGCCCAACCGCTTCCCGCAGGGCGAATACCTGCTGATGTTCGATCCGCTCGACGGCTCGTCCAACATCGACGTCAACGTCAGCATCGGCACCATCTTCTCGGTGCTGCGCAAACGCCACGACGATCCGAAGATCATCGACCCCGTCAGTGAAGCCGACTTCCTGCAACCGGGCCGCCAGCAGGTCGCCGCCGGCTACTGCGTCTACGGGCCACAGACCACGCTGGTACTCACCGTGGGCGATGGCGTGGCCATGTTCACGCTCGACCGCGAGCAAGGCTCCTGGGTGCTGACGCAGGACCAGGTGACGATTCCCGAAGACACCAAGGAATTCGCGATCAACATGAGCAACATGCGCCACTGGGACACCCCGGTCAAGCGCTACATCGACGAATGCCTGGCCGGCCAGGAAGGCCCGCGCGGCAAGGACTTCAACATGCGCTGGATCGCCTCCATGGTGGCCGATGTGCACCGCATCCTCACGCGCGGCGGCGTCTTCATGTACCCCTGGGACAAGCGCGAGCCGAACAAGCCCGGCAAGCTGCGCCTGATGTACGAAGCCAACCCCATGGGCTGGCTGGTGGAACAGGCCGGTGGCGCCGCCACCAACGGCCGCGAACGCATCCTGGATATGGTGCCGACCCAGTTGCACCAGCGCGTCAGCGTGATCCTGGGTTCGAAGAACGAGGTCGATCTCGTGACCCGCTACCACTTGGAAGCCGACAAGACCGCCTGAGCTTTGCTAGAATATGAGGCTTCGCCGGAATAGCTCAGTCGGTAGAGCAGCTCATTCGTAATGAGAAGGTCGGGGGTTCGATTCCTCTTTCCGGCACCAACCACATAACCGCATCCGTTCGCAGGCCCCCATAACCCGCCGCGAACCCCTCAGAAAGCCCGGCCCTGCCGGGCTTTTTGTTTTCGCGGACCCACGAAAACCGCCGTATCATGCCGCGCACAGCCGCGCTCACGTCATGGTATCCGTCGTGGCATCGCCGGCCCCGATACCACGACCCTGGCGCCCATGCTCACCCAGCTGCAGATCCGCGCGGCCGAGGCCCGCGACAAGCCCTACAAGCTCGCCGATCGCGACGGCCTCTACCTCACCGTGCTTCCGTCGGGCGCGAAGTCGTGGCGCTACAACCACCGGTTGGCCGGCAAGGCCCAAACCAAGACCTACGGCCAGTGGCCCACCCTCTCGCTGGCAGACGCCAGGGCCGCGCACGCGGCCTACCGCGCCGGCACGCTGGCTACCCCCCAGCCCGGCCCCGATCGCGCAGCCACGCCCACATTCGAGGCCGCCGCGGTCGCCTGGCTGGCCGACTACCTGCCCACCATCCGCAAGGGCAAAAACCAAAGCAGCGTGCCCGCCAGCCTTGAGCAGCACGTCTACCCCAAAATCGGCCGCCAGCGCATTGACCACATCACCCGCGTGCAGCTGGTCGATCTGGTCAAAGCCATCTACGCCAGCGGCAAACAGGAAACCGCCTACAAGGTGGCCCAGCGCATCACCCAGGTGTTCGACCACGCGGTCGACACCGGCCGCATCGACGCGCACCCCGCCGGCCGCCTCACCCGCGTACTGGGCGCCAAGACCGTCACGCACCACCCCTGCGTGCCGCCCGACCAGGCCGGCGCCCTGCTGCGCGCCATCGCCGCCTACCCTGACCTCATCACCCGCGCCGGCCTGCTGCTGGCCGCACACACCTTCGTGCGCACCGATGAGCTGCGCAGCGCGCCCTGGGTCGAGTTCGACCGCGGCAAAGCCGCGCTGTGGACGATCCCCGGCGCCCGCATCAAGATGGCCGAAGATCACGAGGTGCCCCTTTCGCGCCAGGTGCTGCGCCTGCTCAAGGATCTGGCCGTCTACACCGGCGAAGGCGCCCTGCTGCTGCCCGGCGCCAACACCCCGCGCCGGCCCATCAGCGAAAACACCCTGCTGTTTGCCCTGTACCGCCTGGGCTACAAGGGCGCGCACACCGTGCACGGGTTCCGCGCGCTGGCCAGCACCGTGCTCAATGAATCGGGCCTGTGGCGGCCCGACGTGATCGAGCGCCAGCTCGACCACCGTGAGCGCGACAACAGCCGCCGCCCCTACAACCGCGCCGACTACCTGGCCGAGCGCCGGCAGATGATGCAGTGGTGGTCTGACTGGCTCGACGCCGCCCAGGCCCAGGCACCCCGCCCGGCGGCCTGACGCCACCCCGTCCCCCAACACCCCTCGTAACGCGGGCCTCCAGCAGCTCTCGCGCGCCGGCGCGATGGCTGCACACGCCTGCCTCACCCACCCCAACGCCGGCCCGTTTTCCGCCCGATTTTCAAAACCGGTGGGGGGTCGGGAAACACCGGATATTTCTGATCGACTCCACAAAACCGGGCTACAGGCCGCGCCGTTGCTGGGTTTTAGCCATTTTTAGAAACCTGATTTTTTTCTGATGTAAACCTGATCTCATCCGGTTTTCCAACCCTGATATTTCCGCCGAACAGCGCCTATATAAATCAACAACTTAGCGCAATATCCGGTTTTATATCCGGTCATATCAGGGTTGTTTCTGATATGCCGAAACCCAGCAACGGCGCGGCCTCCAGCCCGATTTCCGGGCCGCCATCAGGCATATCCGGTTCTTCCCGACCCCCACCCCCCTTTTTGTCCGGAAAACACCGCTTTTTCGGCCCAAACGCCCCCGCCCGGTTGGCCTATGAAACAAGGCCCACAACCCAAAACCGAGGCATCCATGCACCACCGCGACGACGACAGCGCCAGCAGCAGCAGCCACATCAGCGCCCCGCACTGGGCCGCACCGCCCACCCCGGGCGCTGACGAAACCACCCTCACCCTGCACCGACTGGTGTGCATGGCCGGCCCCGTGGCCGCTGGCGGCGCCGTCGTCATCGAGCTGGCGCAGCGCGCCGCCATTGCCCAGGCAGAGGGCGACCGCGCGCCCCTGGCCGCCCACCAGCTGCAGGCACTGCACAGCCTGCTGCTGGCCGCCCTGCAGGCCCAGGCCGCCGCCGCGCTTGAGGCCGCCGATCACCTGGCCTGCCGGCAGACGCGTCTGTAACTTTTCTTTCAAGAGGTTTGAAAGTAAACTTTCAGACCATGGCCAACCAGTTCAAACCGCTCTGCCCCCACTGCGCCACCCGCGTTCGCGTGCGCAGCTGCGAGCGGATCACGAACACCTTCACCAGCCTCTACTGCATCTGCTCGCGCTGCGGCGCCACCTGGGGCGGTTCGGTAGAGGCCAGCCACTTCATCAACCCACCAGCGCGCGGCAGAGACGGCCGCCTGCTGGTGCCCGGCAATTACGACTTCAACGACCAGGGCCTGCTGGTGCCCACCGGTGCCGATGTGCAGGCCCTGCGCAACCGCGCAGCGCCGGCGGTTGACCCCCGCCAGCTCGCGCTGGAGATGCCCGTGCCCGGCTGACCCAGCAGCCCGCAGGGGGATCAGGCGGCCAGTGCCCCCGGAGCAAAAAACCCCGCCTGCCCTCGTCGGCGTGCCTCCTTAGCGCCGGGCCTGGGCCGGTTTTCCCGGGCCGCCGTGAGGGCCTGGGACCACTGCCATTTGCATGCTTCCGGGCATGGTGCTACAGTCCCATCACCTCGAAAGAGGTACGGGCTTGGCGGCCCGGAATCGAGGCGCAACGAGCCGCGCCTCCCTTTGGAACGCGGCTTTTTTGTTGCGCAGCATGACCCGTTTCGGCGGGCCGTGCGGGACTCCCGCGAGGGGGTGCCGGTTCCTCGATCCGGTCCGCCAACCCGCACGGTCTGCCACCCTCTTGGCGGGGGGTCGGCAGGGTAAAAAACCTGTAATCGAGAGGCCGTCATGGCTGAAACCACCGCAACCACCCTGGCCGCCGTCGAATTCCACGGCGCCACCCTTGTCACCACCCTTGTCGATGGCGTCCCGCATGTGGCGCTGAAGACCGTCTGTGAGGCCATCGGCCTCAATTGGGACGGTCAAAGACAGCGTCTTGCAAGAGACCCCGTCCTGAGTTCAGTTGCGGTTATGACAACCGCAACTGGCGGTGATGGGAAAACCTACGAAATGACCAGCCTTCCGTTGAAACTGCTCAACGGCTGGCTGTTCGGCGTGGACGCCAACCGCGTGGCCCCCGAGGTGCGCGACCGGCTGATCGAATACCAGCGCGAGTGCTACGACGTGCTGGCCGACTACTGGCAAAAGGGCAGCGCCACCAACCCGCGCGGCGCAGCGGCCAGCCTCATGATCGGCCAGTCCACCGGCCTGCCCACCACCCAGCTGGTGGCCCTGCAGGCCCAGGGCTGGAAGATCATCGACCGACTGAAGGCTGAGACGGTGCGCGAGCTGCGCGCCGACCTGTACCAGCAGCTCGTGCGCATCTACAGCGATATGGCCATGACCGCGCCGCCGCTGGATGCCATCGGCCAGGAAGCACCAGACGCCGCTGCCGAGGTGGTCGAGTTCTGGACGGTGTTCAAGGCGCTGGAGCGCCTGGGCCACCCGGTGAACCACTCCCGCAACCCCGAGCTGGTGGCACTGAAGCTGGATCAGGTGGCGACGCTGGCACAGCAGGAAGGGCTGGACGTGGCTCCGGCGAAGACTCTCAAGCGCCTGCTGCGCGCCAGCCGCTCACCAAGGTTCGTGGATGTGAAGAGCATCAACAGCGCCCACGCCGGCGTGACGGTTCACTGCTGGGTCTTCCGTGCGCAGGAAGGCGGTGCAGCATGAGCCCGTTGAAGACCTGCCAGATGCACCTGCATGCGCGCTCGACGGATGAGTACATCGAAGGCTCCACCGCCCTGATGGAAACCGCCAGAACGCTGATGGTTCAAGCGTTGAATGGCGTTGATCACAAAGCCCGGCGGATCGCCTACTGGCACCTGTTCTGCATCAACAACACCTTGGGTATGCCGACCGAGACCATGGAGGCCATGGGCATCGAGGCCCCGCGACTGGAAGGCGGTGCCGCATGACCGCCACCCTCACCGCCCCCGCCTGGGCAGACATGCCCACCCGCCCCGAAACCCTGGCCGCCAGCCTGCGCCAGTTGGTCAACGCTGCCGGCCCTCTGGCCTGCGGCATGGCCGTGGCGCTGGAAGCGGTGCAGCGCGCCCAGATCGCCGAGGAAGAGGGTGAAACACCCGGGCTGGACGCCACGCAGCGCGGGCACCTGATCGCCCTGTGTGCTGTGTCTGCGCAGATGCTGGGGGCCGCGGCCACCGAAGCCTGCGACGATCTTCTGCGGCTGGGCTGCTGACGGTTGCACCCCATAATGAGCCCGGCGATGCCGGGTTTTTTGTTTTCTGGCACCCAACCAAATCAATTCACACCGGAGGGAATCAATGAGCAAGGGAAAGATCATCGGGGTTGTTGCGCTGCTGCTGGCAGCCTATTTCTACGCCACCCCCTACATCACGGTGCACCAGATGAAATCGGCGGCTGAAAGCCGAAACGGCGAGGCACTCTCCGAATACATCGATTTCCCCAGCGTGCGCCAAAGCCTCAAAGACCAGATGAACGCCCTGTTCATGAAGGAACTGGGCAAAGACGAGAACATGAAGGACAACCCTTTCGCGGCGCTGGGGGCGGCCTTTGCGGGGGTAATGGTTGACAAGATGGTCGACGCGAGCATCACCCCTGCAGGCATCACACAGATGATGGCTGGTGAAAAGCCTTCCCCGAAATTGGGCCAGGATTCAGACGAACCGGCAGAAGGAACGACGCTCGCAAAGCCATTTCACAACACCAAATCGTCTTATGAATCGCTGAGTAAATTCGTCGTCAGGGTCAACGCAAACACCTCTGATGAAGGAAAGTTCGTCCTGCGTCGGGACGGCATTGGCTGGAAGCTCACTGAAATCATCCTGCCGTTGGGGTATTGATCAACTTTCTCCCCCCCCACCAACAAAAAGGCCCGGTCACCCGGGCCTTTTTCCTGCCATCAGGAAAATGCCCATCACTTCACCACCGGCGCCGCCACCGCCACCAGATCCGCCCAGCTTGGCCGCTCGAAGCTGATCACCTCATCCCCGAACCACGCGTTCACCGCGTCGAACTTCTGGGCCAGCGGCACCACCTCCAGTTCGTAGAAAACGCCCATGGCTTCCTTGGCCGATCCGAAGCCGCCGTTGGTCTCGGGCACCAGCCCGATCAGCTGCGGCGGCACGCGGTGGGCAGCCAGCACGTCGTCACGGCTCACGCTCTTGATGCGCAGAAATTCGTCTTTCGCGGCGGCCTCGCTGGTGTGAATCAGCTGGATGCCCTTGCCCTCCCCCTTGCCCCCCGGCGCGTACAGCAGCAAGTTGCGGAAGTTGCCCGGCCCCTTGCTCTGGGCCATTTTTTCCTTGAGCTGGTCCACATCCACCTGCTCATGCAGCGGGTCGGTGATGTAGAGGATGTAGCCCGCGTGGGTGCCGTTGACGTAGTACCGCCGCCGGAACAGCGTGGCGCTCTCGTTGAGCCACGCGCTCTGCAGGGCCGCCAGGTAGTCGGGCGAACCGTAGATGTTTTGCGTCACGTCGGGCTCCATCAGGTGCAGCACGCTGCCCGCGCGCATGCGCTCGCCGCCGCCGGCGCCGTAGCCCAGCAGCGGGTCGCCGCCCGCCCCGGGCATGGCCCAGAAGCTGCCCTCATCCACCCCCGCCCGCGTGTACATGGCCATGGCGTGGCGCAGCGCCAGCGGCACGCCGGTGCGGCTCTCCACGCGCTCAAAAAAAGCATTGCCGAACGTGAGGTAGTCGTACACCAGCCCGCTGAAGGCCTGCCGCGCCAGCAGCGGGTGCGGGCGCAGCAGCCGGGCCAGCATGTTGCGCTTGAGCGCGATCGCGCTGCCGTGGTGGGCGCTGCTGCGCAGGGTCTTTGCCAGCCCGATCCAGCTGATCGGCGGTTCGTACCACTCGGCCATCTTGGTGACGCCCAGGTAGTCGAACAGTGTCTGGTTCAGCGCCGGCTCCGGGTCGCCAAACGTGAACACCTCCAGGGCTTGCGAGGCGGGCCGCTGGGGCGTGTTTTCGGGGGTGGTGGTAGTCGTCATGGGTGTCCTCAGTCGGAAAACTGCATCACGGCCGCGCCTTGGCCGCCGTTGGGGTCAATCTGGCGCAGCGGCTGGTTGTCCAGCGCGTGCATCACGGCCCACGCCAGGTCGGCGTGTCCGGTGGTCTCGCTGCGGTCGGCCTCGAAGGTGATGGCGTTGCCGCTGGCCGTCTGCACGCGGCGGATGCTCAAGAACGCACGCATCACATCGTTCCAGCCCGCGTCCCACAGCAGGCGCCGGCTGCGCACCAGTTCCTTGGCGCGGATCACCAGCCGGGCCTTGGTCTCGGGGTTGTAGTTGATGCGCCGGGCCGCCGGGTAGAAGGTGCGCACGATGTCGTAAACGCCAATGCCCACGCCCGTGGTGTCGATGCCCATGAACACCACGTTGTAGCGTTCGGTGATCCGCTTGATGGCCGCCGCCTGGCTCACGAAGTCCATGCCGCTCCACTCGTGCTTTTCCAGCAGGCGGTAGGGCGCGCCCTTGGCCTCCGGTACCGCAATCACCACCACCGCCGCGTTGTCGCGGGTGCGGCTCGGGTCATAGCCCACCAGCACGCGCTTGGCACCCAGCGGCCGGGGCATCGTGCGGTTGAAATCGCGCCACGCCACCAGCGAATCGACCCCGCAAGCCAGCAGCTCTTCGAAGCCGAACACGGACATTTCATCGTCCATGAACTCGCACATCAGCAGCTGGGCGAAATCTTCCGGCGTGTACTCAAGCCGCAGCTGGTCGATGTCGAACAGGTCGCACCCGCTCGCCATCGCGTCCATTACCGTGATGATCTGGCGCCACTGCCCGTCGCTGCACAGCACGCCCTTGTGCAGGGCGGCATGGCTCACGTCAATTTCGGGCGTGCGGCCGGCGCCGCTCCAGAACGCATAGGCCTCGTGCTTCTTGCTGCTGGGCGTGCTGAAGTAGGTCTTTCGCCACTTCTTGTGCATCGACATGCCCGAAGCCACCTTGTTCAGCTCTTTGAACTTCTGCACCCAGAAGATTTCGTCAAAGTACAGGTGCCCGTGGTAGCTCTGCGCCGTGCGCGCGCTGGTGCTCAAGAAATACAGCGTGGCCCCAGGCCCACCGCCCTTGCTGTTGGCCAGCACGATGGGGTTGCCCTTCAGGTCCACCCCAAAGCGGCGGGCAAAGTCCACGATGTAGCCGCGGAACACCTCCGCCTGCGCCCGGCTGGCCGATAGAAAAATCTGGTTGTCGCCGGTCAGCAGGGCGTCGATGAACGCCTCGTGCGCAAAGTAGTAGGTGGCCCCAATCTGCCGGCTCTTGAGAATGTCGCGGATGCGCTGGTGCCGCTCGGCATACCAGCCGTTCTGGTAGCCGTATTGCTCCTCCAGGAAGGCGGCCACCATCGCGTCGATCTGCTCATCGTGCACGGCGTTCGGCGTCGCCCGCTTGTCCACGTGGTTGCCGGCCTGCCGCTCGTTCAGGTGGCTCGGCTTGCCGCTCACCCCGTACCGCTCGATCTTCGCCAACCGCTCCACCTGGCGCATCAGCTGGTCGATTTCCTTGTAATCGGCGTTCGACTTGTTGTCCTTGGCCAGCAGTTGCACCAGCCGCGCGTCCAGCGCCTCATTGATCCGCTGGCTGACGGGGCACTCATCCCACCGCTCGCGGCTTTTCCAGCTGTAGGCCGTGCCCTCTGGCACCTGCAGCTCTCGGCAGATTTCGGCCACGGTGTAGCCCTGCCAGTACAGGCGGCGCGCCTGGTGGCGCACGTGGCCCACCGGCGCCACGCTCGGGTGGCCGAACACGGGCGCGCTGGTGGAAGGGATCTCGGGCGGAAGGTCCTGGGGCGACATACGTCGCCCGATGCTCCGGGCCAAGCCGCCCCCGCGCCACCCATGCCGCTTGGCAATGGCGGCATTGCCAATCCAGACGCATTGCCCCCGCGCGAGGCCGGGAAGAACATGGCGCCCATCGTCATCAAGACCCACCCGACCCGGAGCCACACACCCATGTCCACCAAAGACGCCAAAGCCAAGAAGTTCGCCAGCAAGTGGTTCCGCGTGGCCACCGAAGGTGCCACCGTCGACGGCCGCAGCATCAGCCGCCTGCACATCGAGCAGATGGCGCGCAACTTCAACCCCGACAAATACGGCGCCCGCATCTGGGTGGAACATTACCGCGGCCTGGCGCCCGATTCCCAGTTCGGCGCCCTGGGCGACGTGAAGGCCCTCAAGGCCGAAGAGGTCGACGGCAAGATGCGCCTGTTCGCGCAGATCGAGCCGCTGCCCCGCCTGATCGAAATCAACAAGGCCGGGCAGAAGATCTACACCAGCATCGAGCTGGACCCCCGCTTTGCCGACACCGGCGAGGCCTACATGGTGGGCCTGGCCGTCACTGACACCCCCGCCAGCGTGGGCACCGAAGCGCTCAAGTTCACGGTGGGCACCAAGCGCCCCGACGACTTCAAGGCCCACCTGTTCAGCGCGGCCGAAGAAGCCTCGATCGAGTTCGAAGAAGTGGCCGACGAGGCCGACAACAAGACCGTTGGCGCCTTCACCGCCGCCCTGGAAAAGTTCGCCGCCCTCATGAGCGGCAAGCCCGAGCAGAAGCCGGACCCGAAGCCCGAAGCCAAGCCCGCCGGCACGGTGGACATGGCCGCCTTCGCCGCCGGCTTCGCCGACCTGAACAAGGCCCTGACCGAGCAGGCCGAGGCCACCACCCAAGCCCTGCAGAAGCTCACCACCGCCAGCGCCGAACAGGGCCGCGCCATCCTGGAGCTCAAGGGCAAGCTGGCCAAGCTCGACGCCGAGCCCGCGCAGGGCCAGCAGTTCCGCCGCAACCCCGGCCCCGGCGGCGCCAACGAGGTGACCGACTGCTGATCACGCAGCCACCCTCCCCGCCCCACGCCACACACCAAAGCACACCCAGCATCACCCCGGAGCCCACACCATGCGCAACGAAACCCGCGTCCTCTTCAACGCTTACCAGGCCGCCATTGCCCAGCTCAACGGCATCCCCAGCGCCGCCACCAAATTCGCGGTGGAGCCCACTGTGCAGCAGCGCCTGGAAAAGCGCATCCAGGAATCGAGCGACTTCCTGGGCCAGATCAGCGTTGTGCCTGTGAACGAACTCAAGGGCGAGAAAGTGGGCATCGGCGTCAGCGGCACCATCGCCAGCCGCACCGACACCAGCGGCGCCGGTGAACGCGCCACGTCCGACGTGAAAGACCTCACTTCGCAAGACTACGAGGCCAAGCAGACCAACTACGACACCCACATCCGCTACGCCACGCTCGACGCCTGGGCCAAGTTCCCCAACTTCCAGACCCTGCTGCGCGACGCCATCATCCAGCAGTGCGCGCTTGATCGCCTGATGATCGGCTTCAACGGCACGAGTGCGGCGGCCACCACCAACCGCACCACCTACCCGCTGCTGCAAGACGTGAACATCGGCTGGCTCAAGCACATCGAGACCGAGGCCGCCGAGCGCGTCATCACCGAGGGCGCCACCGAAGACGTGGTCAAGATTGGCGCCACCGGCGACTGGAAGAACCTCGACGCCCTGGTCTACGAAGCGGTCAACAGCCTCATCGAACCCTGGCACCGCAGCAACCCGGGCCTGCGCGTCGTCATCGGCCGCGGCCTCAATACCGACCACGTGGTCCCGCAGATCGAGGGCTACCCCCAGCCCACCGAACGCGAAGCGCTCAACCGCTACATCGCGGCCAGCCGCATCGGCGGTGTGCCCACGCTGCAGGTGCCCTACGTGCCCGCCGGCACCATGCTGATCACCATCCTCAAGAACCTGGCCATCTACTACCAGGAAGGCGGCCGCCGCCGCTCGATCATCGACAACCCGAAGAAAGACCGCATCGAGAACTACGAGTCCTCGAACGACGCCTACGTGGTCGAAGACTTCGGCGCCGCCTGCCTCATCAAGAACATCGAATTCGTCTGAGCCGGATAACCCCCCCCGCGACCGCAGACCCCCGCCCGGCCATGAGCGCCGGGCGGGCGATGGGACCACCACAGGAGCACCGCCATGGGCTACATGGAACGCCATTTCCGCCGCGTGCAGGCCGCCAAGCAGGCCGCCACCGCAGCCGCCCCCCAGGCCACCGCCGCCGAGGTCGAAGGCCGCACCCAGTACGAACGCATGCTGCTGCTGCTCGACACGCACCAGCAGCAGCTGCGCAACCTGCAGAGCATGGAGGCCCGGGCTGAGCACAAAGCCAAGCTGCTGCCGGAATACGACGCCTATCTCAGCGGCCTCATCGCCGCCGGCACCAGCCCGCAGGACGATGTGCTGGTCACCCTCATGCTCTGGCATTTCGACTGCGCGCTGATCGCCCGCGCGCTCGATCTGGCCGCCGTGGCACTGGGCAACAACATGGTCATGCCCCAGCAGCACAAGCGCACCCTGCCCACCGTGGTGGTGGAGGAAACAGCAGACCTCATGCTCGCCGGAAAAGGCATCGAAACGCCCTTGCAGGCGCTGGAGTTCGGCGCCTATGCCGGCAAGATCGTCGGCGATGCCGACATGCCCGACCAGGTGCGGGCCAAGCTGTGCAAAGCCATGGGCCGGGCTTCGGTGGCTGCCGAAATCTCGCCCGACGAAACCCTGCAAGTCTTCAAGCGCGCCCTTGAACTCGACAAAAACGCGGGCGTCAAGAAAGACATCGAACAACTGGAACGCGCCATCAAAAACGCCGCCAAGCAAGCCGAGGCGGGCGAAGAAGGCGCGGGCTAGGCCCGAGTGTGCCCCCCACACGCCGGGGCGGCCCTGACGCCACAGGCAAGGCCTGACCGCTCACGCCAACGGCAGCAGAACCACCGCCCCACCTAACACCCCCAAGCGCTCACCCCACGGCCGCCCACACCATGAGCTTCATCGCCTCCGGCGGCCCGGCCGCCCCACCCGAAAGCGACACCCTGCCCAACTCCCCGTGGTGGCCGGCCGTGTCGTTCGCCGCCTGGCGCGCCGCCAGCCGCATCGACCGCACCGCCCAGGACCCCCAGGCCCTGGCCGCTCTGGGCGAAGGCATTGCCCGGGTGAACGCGCAGCTCAACGGCTGGTTCGGCATCGCCACGGCGCTGGCGCGCACGCAGCCGCCCTACATCGAGGCCAGCACCCTCGCCGACCTGCCCGATCCGCCCCACCAGGCCCCCGGCTGGCGCGTGGCCCGCTACCTGCGCGCCGTGCATTGCTACGCCGATTCCCTGCTCGCCGAAAGCCTGCGCGATTTCGATTCCACCGCCGAGGGCCACCAACGCGCCGACGCCATGGAAGGCCGCATTGACGCCTACCGGCGCGAAGCGCAATACGCGATCGCCGACATCATCGACATGCCCCGCCGCCGCGTGGAACTGCTCTAGCCGGAGGCCCGCACATGCAGATCACCACCACGCAGGGCGACATGGTCGACCAACTCGCCCTCAAGGCCCTTGGCCGCCGCGACGGCACCACCACCGCCCAGGTCCTGGCCGCCAACCCCGGCTTGTGCCAGCAGCCCGTGCGCCTGCCCGCCGGCATCGTCATCACCATCCCCGAAGCGCCCGAAGTCATGACCGACCGGCGCGTCAAGCTGTGGGATTGATCCACCTGAAAGGACATGCCATGAAGATTTTTCGCTGCGACGCCGAAGGCGACACGCTCTACATCGAGGCCGAGACAGTGCAAGAAGCACGCACACAGCTGCATGAGAAGGTCGGCCCTATACCTGACTCGCTGCTGAGCTGGTCTGTGGTCGTTACTCTGCCGGACGGCGAAACGCTCCTGTGATCCGGTGAGCAAGCTCCAGCAACTGCGCGCGGCCGTGCTGGCCGCCACCACCACCCCCGCGCTGGAGCCCGACCAGCTGCACACCTTCATCCGCGACGGCCGCATCAAAGACACAGGCGCAGGCCTGCGCTACGAAGGCACGGCCGTCGTCATCGTGCAAGACCTCATCGGCTCCCCGCACCCCATCGCCCGCGCCCTGGCGCTGTGGCTGCGCACGAACGAAACCGAGGCACTCGACGCCCTGCAATTCGAGGTCGACGTCATCGACCACCAGAAGGTCGACGTGCGTTTCGACGTGCCGTTCTCCGAAGCGGTGGTGTTCGATGGTGGCGAATTCGCAGCCTGCGCAGCGGCCGTGCCCGACCCCGACACCTTCTTGCCGCCCTGACCGGGCCATCCTGTAAACCCTCACCATGGCCGAAGACCGCGCCGACCTCGCCACGCTCGAAGCCCTGGTGCGCGCGCTCGACGGCGCCGGCCGCCGCCGGCTCATGCGCCGCATCGTGCAAGACGTGCGGCGCGAGCAAGGCCGCCGCATCGGCCGCCAGCAAGACCCCGACGGCAAAGCCTTCGCGCCCCGGTCCATCAACCCGGCAAGCCCAGACCAGAAGCGCGGCCCCATGTTCAAGGGCCTGCGCCTCATCCGCAGCATGACCGTGCAAGCCAGCGAAAGCGACGGCGCTGTAGGCTTCGTCGGCCGCGTGGAGCGCATCGCCCGCGTGCACCAGCTCGGCGAAATGGACCGCCCCCGCCCCCGCCTGCGCCCCGTGCGCTACCCGGTGCGCCAGCTGCTCGGCGTCAGCAGCCAGACCGAGGCCGTGGTGTGGGATGCGCTGCAACGCCACCTGGTGGGCGGCGGGTAGCGCTGGCCCTACCCCGGCCGCAGCCGCGGCGCCCGGCGTGGCGCGTCGGGCTCACGCTCCCGCTCAAAGGGCGGCGCCACCCAGCTCGCCGGCCTCTCGGTCCAGTGCACACAGCCGCGCTCGGGCTGCGATTTGACGATCTGCCCATCCGCACACCACACCAGCCGCCCGAGCGGGCCGACCTCACCGCCCCAGTGGGCGCACGTCCAGCAGGGTGTGTCGACGTAGCCGCGCCAGCCTCGATTGCTGCTCATGTCGAGATTTTGCGCTGGGGAATTGGTGTGTGGGCAGCCGACGAACGGTATTGCAACTAAACTAAATTGCGTTTACATTAATACCCATGGACAGACGAACTGTCCACCTGAGCCGGCAGCTTCCGGCCCCAGTCTCGGCAGCATCCGATGCAGCCGGACATGTAGGAGAGACATCATGGCAATCACATTCAGCCTGGCCAACCTGCGCGAATCCGCCGCACCGCTGAGCCACACCTACCCCCAGCAGATCAACCCCCAACCGGCCTATGTCGAGCTGACCGAGGGGGGCGAAGTCTCGGCCGACTGGTCGGGCGAAATCGGCAACAGCGTGCCGATGTACGTGTGGCACAACCGCACGCTGCGCATGCACGTTGCCCACAACGTCAACGGCCCGGCGCTGGCCGACTACCTGGAGAGCGCGGAAGCGCTGGCCCTGCTCGAAACGATTCATGCCGGCCATGAGGTGGATTGGGACGGTAGCAACTACGTCGGCAAGCTGAGCACCGACGCCAGCGAGGCCCTGGAGCGCCTGGAAGGCGTGCTGCGCGAGTTCGAGACGGTCGAAATCTGGACCGCGACCGACTACCTTTTCAGCGGCAACACCCTGGCGGGCTTGTGGTCTGGCCGTGCGCTCGATGAGGTGGTGGCAGAGCTTGAGAAAGAGGCCGCCATCAACTTTGATGGCGTGATCCACGGCAGCCTGCGCGACGCGCTGCTGGCCGAGGCTGAACGCCGCTTCGACGAGGACGGCGACGACGGTCTGGACGAACGCCACATCGCGGCCCTGATCGCTGACGGCCGAATCACCCAGGCGCAGGCCGACGAGCGCGCCGAGAACATCGCCAACAACTGATCCACCGCCGGCCAACGCGGCCGGCATTTTTGGAGGCCAAATGGCTGAGAAATTTGCAATCTACGCCGGCGAGCCCATGGCCAGCGCCCTGGCGGGCTACGAGAGCGAGCGCAGCGGGCGCATCAACCGCATTTGTGCCGACTGGCGCGACCTGATCAGCGCGGCGGTGCCGACCCTCACCGAGGCGCAGTGGTGCGCCGTGATCGACGCCACGAACGGCACGATGATCGATGACGACATGACGATGCGCCACCTGTGGGCTGAGGTGGCCGACGCCCGGGAAATCTGCGAGAAATGGGGCATCGATCAGGCGGCCACCGTGGCCGCCTTGCGGGCCCTGGCGTGGCCCGAGCTGGTCGCTCTGCGCGAGACCGTGCGCCGCTATTGGCTGAGCCTGGAAGGTGGCGCGCAGAGCCATGGGGATGCTCTGCGCCAGGCCGGCGCGCGAATCGGAGGGAGCAATGCCGCCACCGCTTGACCTGCGTGGCCGCCGTTTCGGGAAGCTGCTGGTGGTGGACAAGGCACCCGACGTCTTGAGCGCCAGCGGCAAGACGAGTTATCGGGCCTGGCTTGTGCAGTGTGATTGTGGTCGGCAAGAGGTCGTGATGGCCCAGCGGCTCCCCCACTGCGCTAGCAACCGAGCCCGCAAGGATGTGATCGAGGCCTGCTCTCATTGCCGGGCACAACGCACGTGTGAGGTCTGTGGTCGGTGGTTCGAGAGTGCGCTTTTTCGCGCGACCTGCTCGGACGCATGCGCACTGCTGCAGAAACGCGCCAACAACATGGCGTACCACCACCGCAAGGTGGCAGTAGATCCCGAACACTACAAGCGCATCCATGCTGAGCGCGCCGCGCGCGCGGCAGCGGACACGGAATTTGCCCTGCGATTGCGCGCGCAACAGAGCGAGCAGGGCAAGCGCAAGCGGGAACGCCTCAAAGCCGACCCGCATCGCTACGCGCGCACTCTGGAGCGGGCAAGAGAGCGCTACGCGGCCGACCCTTTCGCCCAGGCCAAGAAGCGAGCCGCGCGCGACGCCCGGATGGCCGCCATGACGCCCGAGCAGTACGCGGCGTGGAGCGAGCGGGCGCGCGAGTCGTGGCGGCGCTCAGCGAACAAAGTGCGCAGCACCCCCGAAGGGCGCCAGCGATACCGGGACTACATGCGGGAATACATGCGCCAACAGGCCCTGCGCGGCCTTGTGGCGGCCGGTGACGAATTGATCAAACGGAGCCTCAACGATGAATGACGGACTGATGGCGGTGGACACCATTCCCCTGCCGACCCCGTATGAGCTGGGCAGCATGAGCACCCAGACCCTGCGAGGCGAGTTGGCTAAGTCGCTCACGATGAGCGCGCGCCACCTGCAGCACCTGGCATTGATCTGGGCCGAACTGGAGAAGCGAGGCGAGGACCTTTCCGACCTGCGCACTGGGCTGGCCGTGTACCTTCCCATGATCGCGGCCGGTCGCCTCGATGCGGAGGCTGTGATCCGCTTTGCTGGGCAGCCCACCGTGCTGCGCAGCCTGGCCAATCTGCCCGTGGAGCGCCAGCATGCCCTGGCGCTGGGCGGAACTGTGCCGGTGCTGACCGTCAACGCTGCAGGCGAATACCAGAGCACCGAGCTTCCGGCCCACACGCTCACGGCTGCCCAGGCTCGCTTGGTGTTCTCGGGCGACTCGATCCGCTCGCCGGCTGAACAACGGGCCGTCCTTGAATCTGCCCGGGTGTCTGCACAGCGCCGGCCCCGGCCGGGACCGGATAGCCGGGTGCGCTACGACGCCAAGGCCGATGTGATCCGGATCGGCCGGTCATCGGCCACCGTGGGGGAGGTGGCGGCCGCCATCGCCAGCGGTGCCCTGTCGGCCGAGCATGATGGCCCGGCGCCTGTCCTGGATGCGGGCATGCTGATCAGGCTGACCGAGAGCGAGCACCGCATGATCAAGGCCCGTGCCGCCGAGGCGGGAGTGTCGCAGCAGGATCTGGTGCGCAACATGCTCAAAGCAGCGCTGGCGGTGTGATGAGCATGACCCCAGCCCAATTCGACGCCCTCGCCCAGCTCAAAGGCCTGCACAAAGGCCCAACACAGGAATGCGCGCGCCTCATGCTCGTCGACGGCCTGTCGCAGTCCGCCGCCGCCGCAGCGGCCGGCGTAACTCCACAGGCGGCCAGCCAGGCCCTCAAAAGCGCCCGCCGCACCCTTGCCCTTGCCCGCGCAGCTCTAGGCCTCCCATCGGCCGAATAGGCCCCCGCGCACCCCAAAAAAAAGCCCGGCCAAAGCCGGGCTGCAGGCCCGGCAGAGCGCTGTCACACGCTGGAACCCGCCGGGAGGGAGGAAATGCCGGCCATCTCACAGCCGGCCCGCCCAGTATAGGCAGCGCCGCACCCTTGGCAATCCGCGCATTGCCAACCGCCGCACATTGCCCTCGCGCGAGGCCCGCCCGACCATCGGGCAATGTCCCCCGACACCCCCCGCCAACACTTCCTCAGCGCTGACGACGCCCGCGCCCTGCAGGCGCTCGTGTTCATGGGCACCATCGCCGAGGTCGACCACTCGGCCACGCCGCCGCGTGCCCGGGTGCAGCTGGGCAGCATCCTCACCGCCCCCCTTCCCGTGCCGCAAGAAATCGGCGCCAATTTCCGCCGCTGGCGCCCTGTGCGCGTCGGCTCCCAGGTGCTGATGGCTTGCCCAGGTGGAGACACCCGCCAGGCTGTCATCGTCCAGATCTACAACACCGAGGCCCTGCCCCCGCCCAGCACCGACGACGCGGTCGACCTCATCGAATTTGACGACGGCACCATCCTGCGCAAAGACGGCACCGCGCTGCTGATCGACAGCGCCGTACCCGCCACCCTCAAGGCCCCGCAGATCACGCTCGACGGCGAAGTTTTCATGCAGGGCGGCAGCTTCCACAAAGTGGGCGGCAGCATGGACCACGACGGGCAGGACGTCGGCAAAACCCACATCCACCTCATCATCGCGCCCGTGCCCGGCACCCCGGTCACACCGCCCATGCCGCTGGGGGGTGCCTGAGCATGCCGCGCATCGCAGATTTCGCGGGCATGGACCGCACCACCGGCCGCACCCTCACCGGCACGGCCCACCTGGCCCAGTCCATCGGTGACATCCTCACCACCCGCATCGGCTCCCGTGTTGAGCGCCGCGCTTACGGCTCCACCGTGCCCGACTACATCGACGCACCCATGACCGCCGTGCAGCGCACCCGCTGCTACGGCGCCGCTGCCGCCGCCCTGCTGCGGTGGGAACCTCGCCTCAAGCTCGCCCGCGTGCAGATGCAGCCCATCGAGGCCGCCCAGGGCATGCAAGGCCGCGCCGTGTTCGCGGTAGACCTCATGCTGGAAGACGGTGATGTGACCGTGGAGGCCGTTGTATGAGCAGCGCCGCCGCGTTTGCCTCCATCAACCTCGACGCCCTGCCGAAACCGGCCATCGTCGAAGCGCTCGATTTCGAATCCATCGTCAGCGCCATCAAGGCCGACCTTGTGGCCCGCCAGCCCGCCCTGGCCCCCGTGCTCGCGCTCGAAAGCGAGCCCATCACCAAACTCACCGAGGCCTTCGCCTACCGCGAAATCCTGCTCCGCCAGCGCTACAACGAAGAGGCCCTCGCCCTCACCCTCGCCTACGCGGCCGGCGCCGACCTCGATCACATCGGCCTCACCTACTACCAGGAACCGCGCATCGCTGACGACGAGACCGACACCGCTTACCGCCGCCGCCTGCAGCTCAAGCCCGCCAGCTGGTCCACCGCGGGCCCGCGCGATGCCTACCTGTTCCACGCTTTGAGCGCCCATGCTGACGTGGCCGACGCCGGCGTCTACTCCCCCCACCCCGGCACCACCATCGTGGCCGTGCTGGGCGACACCGAAAGCGGCGAACCCAGCGCCGAAGTGCTGGCCGCCGTGGTCGCCCGGCTCAACACCGACACCGTGCGCCCGCTGTGCGAAACCGTCGTCGTCCAGCCGGTGCAGGTGCAGCTCTACGTCGCCCACGTCACTCTCTACACCTACCCGGGCGCCGACCCCGAAGCCAAGGTCGCCGAAGCCACCGCCGCCCTGCAAACCCTGGTGGCCCAGCTCTACACCGTCGGCACCGACGTGGCGCGCAGCGCCATCGCCGCCGCCGCGCATGTGGCCGGCGTGCAGCGCGTTGACGTGGCCCGCCCGGTGGCCGACATCGTGTGCGACGCCACACAAATCGCCCGCTGCACCTGGGTCGACGTGCAATGGGGAGGCACCGCGCAATGACCACCAGCGCCACCCGCCTCATCAACTACGCGCCCGGTGCCGGCAGCGTGCTGCCCAGCAACGCCACCCCGCTCGAAACCGCCGTAGACCTCACCGCCGGCGCGCGCCTGTGGGGCACCCTGCCCGGCGTCAACGGCACCACCGGCCTGCACCGCCAGGTGCCCCAGTTGTGGGACGCCGCCACCGCCCCGCTCGCCACCCTGCCCCTGCTCGCCTGGGCCTTCCGGCTCGATTTTTTTGATACGGCATGGCCCGAGCGCTTCCAGCGCGAGATGCTGGCCAACGCCCGCCGCATCAACCAGCTGCGCGGCACCGTGGCCGGCATCCGGCTCACCCTGCAACTGCTCGGCCACCCCAACGCCCAGGTCATCGAACACCCGGGCGCCCGCCGCCGTGGCGACGGCTCCGAGCGTGACGGCGTCCAGCGCCGCAAAAACAGCGCCGACTGGGCCACCTTCTCGATCGTGCTGGAGAACCCCATCACCGACCGCCAATACCAGGTGCTCCTGCAGGCCGTTGACCGCGTCAAACGCGCCTGCTGCCACCTGGTCGACATGAACCAACCCACCACCCCCCTGCTGCGCGGCCTGGGCCACCTGCGGGGCACCGGCAAAGTCCGAGGAACCATCTGAAATGGCCAACGTCAACGAAAACGACAACTGGGGTGCCGGCGTCTACCAATACGCCGACGGCGACGTGCTCGACGGCGGGCCCGACAGCTCCGAAACCCTGCCCATCCGCCAGCTCGCCAGCCGCTCGCTCTACCAGCGCCTGCGCAACGTCACCCCGTGGGACGCCGGGCTTGCCGCCCAGCACACCTACCCCGCCGGCGCCTGCGTGCTGCACGCCGGAGTCACCTGGCGCGCCAAAGTCAACACCAGCGCCGAGCCCGGCACCGACGACACCAAGTGGGAGCGCTGGGCCTTCACCGCTGCGGAAATGACCGATGTCATCAACGCCCTGGCCGCCGTGCGCTACACCCCCCAGGCGCTCTCTACCGCGCAGCAAAAGCAGGCCCGCACCAACATCCGCGCCATCGGCTCGGTGGTGGCCATCCCGGCCGCCAACGAAGGCCTGATCTGGGTCGAAGGCACCGGCTTCATGGTCTGGAACGATCCCACCGGCTACGAACCGATCAACGTCGTTCAAAGCGCCACCACCGCCACCACGCAAGCCCTGGTGGTCGACTCCGCATGGACCAATGCCGGCGCCTCCGTCGTCGCGCGCCGCACCGGGCTGGCCAACCTGCTCGCGTGGACCTCCTGCACCAACGGCGTCAACGGTGGCGCGGGGGGCCGTATCTCACCCATGACCGCCATCCAGGTCAACGGCGCCCAGGTCGGCTTCGGCAACCACCTCAAAGACAGCTACCCCGGCGGCGGCATGCAGCTCGACGGCCTGGCCGTCGCCCTGTCCGTCCAGCTCAACAAGGGCGACACCGTCGCGTGTTTTGTGCGCAACGCGGGCGGCGCCGCCGTCACCGCCACCAAGGTCGGCGCCGGCATCCAGGTCGCCTACGTGGCCTGACCCACCCCATGGCCACCACCCTCCGCCACATCGCCGGCAGCGTTTTCGGGCTCGCGCTCAGCACCGAGCAGTGCCCCATCGCCACCGCCGACGCCGAGCCCGTCGACATGGCCGGCTGGGGCGTGGCCCTGCGCCTCATCGGCACCAGCTACACCGCCGAATTGCCCGGCACCTGGCTCACCACCACCGATCCCGCGTGGTCATTCGCCTTCGAAGTGGCCAACACCCTGCCCTGGCCCCCCGGCACCTACGCCGCGCGGCTGGTCTACACCGAGCCCGCACCCGCCAGCCGCCGCTTTGAGGTCGAAACCGCCATGGCGGTGGAGGTCATCCGCTGATGTCTGGCGTGCCCTTCCCCTTCCCGGTGCTGTGCACCTACACAGTCACCAGCACCGGCACCGCTGCGCAGGGCGCCACCGCCACGCCCGTGCAGTTCGCGGCCGTGGCCGTGCACGTCGGCCTCACCGGCCCCACAGGGGCCACGGGCGACATGCACCCCGATATCCCGGGCTACGTCGCCGTCGCCGTCGAAGCCAAAGCCGCCGCCCTCGTGGCCCAGGCCGCCGCAGAAGCCTCCGAAGGCAACGCCGCCGACAGCGAAGCCGCCGCCGCAGCCAGCGCAGCAGCAGCCGCCAGCAGCGAGAGCAACGCCGCCGATTCCGAAGACAACGCCGCCGCCAGCCAGGCCGCGGCAGCAGCCAGCGCCGCCGCAGCCGCCAGCAGCGAAAGCAACGCCGCCACCAGCGAAGCCGCCGCAGCCGCCAGCCAGGCCGCCAGCGCGGCAGACGCGGCCGTGGTGGCCCTCACCGCCACCGACATGTCCGCCGGCGCATACGCGCTGAAGGGCCCCTGGGCCACCCTGCCGCAGGTGCTGGGCGCGCTGCCGCTGGCACGGCCCGCCGTCGTCTCCCACCTGGGCCAATACTGGGTGCTGGTGGCAGACCTGGCCAACGCCGCCACGGCAGAGCCCGGCACCAGCGCCGCCTGGGTCGAATACGAGTCAGACAGCTACACCATCGGCCACGGCCTCACCACCGTGGGTGATGCGCTTGACGATCTCGCCGGCCAGCTCGCCGCGCACACCACCCTGCTGGCCGCTCGCCTGCCCGTTCTGGGCGCCGCCGAAGCCCTGCCGGTGGCCAACGTCGGCCCCATCTACCACGACGGTTATGCCGACCTCATGACCTGGCGCACCATCGGTGCCTACACCGGCTACGCCTCGCTCCGGCTCGGCCAGCCCGTGTACTACGACGGCGACACCCTGCCCCCCGGCACCGTGGCCGCCAATGCCGACATCAGCGCCGCCGTGTTCGCCGCCCTGCGCGCCTACACCGGCCGCACCACCACGGTAGACGTGCGCGGCACCGTGCTCAAAGCGCTTGACCAGGGCCGCGGGTTCGACCCCGGCCGCGTGCGCGGCACCTACCAGGCCGACAACCTCAAGGCCTCCACCCTGCGCCTCAAGCGCCTGCAGGGGGGGTTTGAAGCCGCCACCAACTTCACGGGCGAATTCAGCTCGGGCGGCACCACCGGCTCCACCAACCCCGTCGCCTTCGGCACCACCGCCACGGCTGATCAGGTCATCAACCTGGGCAGCGGCGACCACACCAACGTCCAGAACAGCGCCTTCCCGCTGTGCTGGAAATACTGAGCCCGGGGCCCACCACCATGCGCGAACTTTTCTGCCAGCTCGCCCCTGAAGACGACGTCTACACCGGCCCGGTGTGGGCCTTTGACACCACCATCACCCCCGGCGTCATCGTGCCCCCCGTTCGCGCCGTGCGCGCCGAACAGCCCGAAGTGCCGCCCGGCCACCAGGCACGCTGGCAGGGCGAAGGCCTGCCCTGGCTCATCGAAGCACTGCCCCTGCCGCCCGAACCACCCGCCCCGGCGCCCCTCACCGAAGCCCAGGCCCTGCAGTTGATCGACGCCCAGGCAGACGCCATCGTCCGCGCCGTCATTGGTGACCGGGCTGAGGAATACCGCCAGGCCGAGGCCGAGGCCACCGCGTGGCACGCCAGCGGCCACGCCGACAGCGCGCCGCCCAGCGTGGCCGTGTGGGCCAGCGTATCCGGCATGGACGAAGTGGCCGCCTGTGCCGACATCCTCGCCCAGGCCGCCACCTGGCGCGCCGCCCTGCTGCAAATCCGCACGGCGCGCCTCACCGCCAAGGCCGCCATCCGAGCGGGTGACGATGCCACCGCCTGGGCAGACTGGGCCGCGTTTGTGGGCACCATCAGCGCCGCGCTCGGCATCACCACCCCGGCCCCGGCAGAGCCGCTCGAGGAGCCCGCGCAATGACCGCCCCGCAGCGCACCCCCTGGGGCCTCTGGCGGGCCGTCGTCAACCCGCTCGACTACCTGCTGTCCAAGGCCGCCTTCCTGCTCGACGTCAACAACGACACGCTGCCCCCCGGCCTCGTGTTCACGGGCGACGCCAACCGAACCTATTTCGGCCCAGACGGCGTGCTGCGCACGGCGGGCGTGAATGAATGGCCGGTGGAATACGACCCGGTCACGCTCAAGCGCGTGGACCGCAAGATCTGGGAGGCGCGGACGAATCAAGTCCTGAACTCCAACATCGTCACGCCAGGGCCCGGTAGCACGTACGTGCAAGACGGGCCAGCACTCCTGTCTGGTGTTCCGAGCCAGCGCCTCACGGTTGCTGGGTCGCGCTTTCTCCGGGATGTGGCCCTGACCGCAAACGGTACGGTTGCCCTTTCGTGGTGGATTTGGACAGCCACTGCTGGCCGCGCCATGCAGTTGATCCTCAAGGACTACACCTCAGACACGGTTCGGGCTACCACCAATTTTGTTTCTGTCGCTGGCTGGCAGCGCGTAGCGGTTGTCGGGGCTGTCGCAGGCGCCGGCAACGGGTGCCGAGCCGAATGGGCAGGTCCGGTGGTCGGCGACTGCTTTTTCGGCATGCAGGTCGAGACGGGCAGCTTCGTCACGCCCTACATCATCACCGGCGCCGCCGCCGTCACCCGCGCCACGCCGAGCGCTGCGCTCTCCGGTTCGGCGTTCTCGGCCGTTTGGAATCCGTCGGGCGGAACGCTGTTTACCGAAGCCTCGCAGCCCGCCCTCGTCGGTGCCTCAAAAACTGCGGTGGGCGTTTCCAACGGTGGCGGCACGAACCGCACCAGTCACTACGTCAACTCGGCCGGCGCGATCAATCTGTACACCAACCCCGCGCCGTCAACGATCGTGACGGGGCCCAATGCCGCCGCCGGGGTGCTGTGGCGGCGGGCCACGTCCTTCGCCGCTGGCACCTGCAGCACGTCAGCGAACGGGGGCGGTGTGGTTGAGCGCGCCCACACGATGGACCTGGCGGCCATGAACGTGCTCACTCTGGGCAACGCCTTCCCAGGTGCGTCCGAGCACTGGAACGGCGGCATCAAGCGCGCCGCCTACATCCCCACCGCCCTCCCAAACCGCCTCCTGCAGTCGCTCGGCATGGCCGGGCTCTGACCACCACCGGAGCACCGCACCATGATCGTCCTGGGCTACATCGGCAACCACGCATCCGACGACATCGCCGCCCGCATCGGCTGGGCCGCCGTGCGCGCCGCGCAGAAGGGCGCCACCTGGCGCCGCGTCACCCACGTGGAAGCCGTGCTCGCCGGCACCGGACGGCACTGCGCCATCGGCTCCAGCTCCCTGCGCGACGGCGGCGTGCGCATCAAGCCCGACGCCAACCTCACCCCCGCCAACTGGGTCGCCGTCAACGTGCCCCACTGGGATACCGAGGCCGCCATCGACTGGTTCACCGCCCACAGCGGCGAGCCCTACGACACACGCGGCGCGCTGGCCACGGTGCTGTGGTTCCTGCCGCACCACCGGGGCAGTTGGTTTTGCAATGAGGCCGTGGCCGCCGCGCACGGCGTGATCGACCCGCACCGCCTCACCCCGGCCGCCTTCTTTGCTCTGGCGCTCAGCCAGCCCGGCGCCCGCATCTGCACCGCCGAATTCTTCGCGGTCGACGAACCCGGCGCCCCGCGCCTCACCCTCCAGAAAGGCCTGGCATTGGCATGAGCAACAAGGTCGCCGAACTGCTGCAACAAACCTCGCAAGAGCCGGGCCCCGTGGTCAAGGCCATCAACTACATGGCCGCCGCGCTGGGCGCTGGCACCTTCCTGGGCCTGGTCAACCTCGCGGTCGGCCTGCTCTCAGGCCTGTGGCTGGGCGCCCAGCTCTACGGCTACGTCCGCTACGAAATCCCCCACAAGCGCGCCAAGCTGCGCGCCGCCCTGCGCGACCTGGGCGAAGACTCGAAAGGAGCCAACCTGTGATCAACAAAACCCCGCGCATCGTCGTCGCGGCCCTCAGCCTCAGCGCCGCCGGTTTCGGCGCCATGGTCGCGCACGAGAGCTACACCACCACCGCCGTCATCCCCGTACCGGGTGACGTCCCCACCGTCGGTTTCGGCAGCACCAAGCGCGACGACGGCACCCCCGTGCGCATGGGCGACACCATCACCCCGCCCAAGGCCGTGCAGCGCTCGCTCGCCCACATCGGCCGCGACGAAACCCGCCTCAAGCGCTGCATCACCGCACCCCTGCACCAGGCTGAATACGACCTACTGGTAGACCACGCCTACCAGTACGGCGCCGAAGCCACTTGCAACAGCGGCATCGTGCGGGCGGTCAACGCCGGCCAGTACGCCCAGGCATGCGATCAATACGCCCGCTGGCGCTTCGTCGCCGGGCGTGACTGCGCCCTGCCCGGCAGCGGCTGCCGCGGCGTGGCCCTGCGCGCCCACGAACGGCGCACCAAGTGCCTGGAGGCCCAACAGCCATGACCACCCTCACCAAAGCCCTTCTCGCCGCCCTGCTGGGCGCCCTGGCCTGGGGCGGCATGCAGGCCTACCGCGCCGCAGGCCTGCGCGCCGATGTGGCCGAGCTGCGCGCCACCCAGGCCGCCGCGGTCGCCACCGCCCACCGCGAAAACGCGCGCGAACTCACCCGCCTTGTGCAGGCCAATCAGGAGATCCAGCATGCCTACAACCAAGCACTGGGCAGCGTGGCCGCTGCCGCTGCTGATCGCGCTCGCACTGAGCGCGTGCGCGGCGCCGAGCGTGCCGCCATCGTCGCCGCAGCCGAGCGAGCCGCTGCCGGAACCTGCGGTCGATATGCCCAGGCCGCCGAGCGCGATCTTGCAGTCGTTGAAGACGATGCAGTCCGACTGGGACACGAGGCGGCGCGAGCGTCTGCAACTGCTCACGCCCTCAAGCTCACCATCGACCAGCGCCGCGCCGCCCTTGAAGCCAAGCGCACCGCGCTGAACCCCCAGGCCAAGACCACCACCCCGGAGCCCACGCCATGAAAGCCCTCATCAAAGCCGCCCTGCTCGCCGCCGTCGCACTCGCCACACTCAGCGGCTGCGCCGCACTCGACGCCGCCCACATCAAGGGCCAGGAACAAGACGCGGCCAAATACCGCGCCTACAGCGATGTCGAGCTGCAAAAACAGGTCAACGTGCAGAGCTGTTTCGACAACGCCCGCACCGACCACCAGATCGCCATGTGCGCCATGTACGGCCAGGGCGTCGGCCTGGCCAGCACCTTCGGCGGCCGGCCCACGGCCACCACCATCGCGCCCACCACCGGCCAGGTCATCCAGGGCACCGCCACCGCCGTGGCGCCCTACGCCGCCGGCGCCAGCATCGTCAAGAGCGCCACCAGCGTCACCAGCAAAGACCCTGTGGTGGTCACCCAGCCCGAACCCACCATCGTGCGGCCCGAAGTGGTCATCGTGCCCTGACGCACGCGCGCAATTCCCGGTTGTCTCCTGTGGGCCCCGGCCCACATTGCCCGCCCGCAGCCATGCCGGCGGGCTTTTTTTCGCGGCCGGCATGGGGTAATCTGGCCCCCTGTCACACAAAGGAGCTTCCATGAAAGACGTTTACAAATGGCTGGCGTTGCGCGAACTCGATCACGGTGGCGATCACCACACACTGCGCGAATCGGCGCGCGGCTGGGCGCTCGTGGCGGCCACCCTGGCACTGGTAGGCCTCATCGCCTTTGCTCTGCTGGCCGGCTTCAGCGGTGCGGCCAACAGCAACCCGTCAGCACCCACCAGCCAGATGTTCGCCGTCCTGCTCGCCAGCCTGCCGGCATGGCTTGAGCCGGCTGCGTTCATGGTCATGCTCGCTGCTCTGTACGCAGGCCTGTACGCCTGGGCCCTCAGCCGCGCGGCCGAGCGCCTGCGCTCCCACCTGTAAGCCACCCTGCGGGCCCACCCGGGCCCGCCATCACTCAGCGGTACCGCTCCCGTCCTGCGGCCGGTCCTCAGCCTCCACGGCCGCGCTGAATCCCCGGGTGGGGTCCATGCGCAGCGTCACCCGCGTGGTGATCCAGCGGTCGTGGTCAATCTCGGGTTTCAGCCAGCCCTCCAGCGTCAGCGGCGTCTCGGCAAACAGCGCCGGGTCGGCGTCGGCCACGTCAAGCTGCATGGTCGCCAGGCCCCGGCTCAGCCGCTGGAACTCGGCCTGCGCCGCCTCCCGCGCGGCGGCCTCGCTCGGGTAGGTGCGGGGCAACTGCTTGCGGTAGCCATCATCGCCCACGTCCACGCGCTCACGCTTGCCGCTGGCGTAGTCATGCCAGTGGGCAGAACAACCCGTCCACCGCCCCTTGTCGGCGGCCTCCCAGGTGTGCTGGTCGCCCTCTTGCCGCTTGATGGTGATCGGCTCGATCGCCTCACCCTCCGCCGTCTCGCCCGTGCCAGCACGCAGAAACAGCAGCTTGCCGGCCTTCACGGTGGCCACCGCGTCCAGATCGTGCGCAAGGCGGGTCAGAAAGTGGCCGTCGCTCTCGGTCTGGTCCATGTGCGCGATGAAGTGTTCTTCCAGCGCCTCGCTCACGCGCACTTCCAGGCCATAGGGCGCGGCAATCTGGCGCACCAGGTCGCCCAGGGTGATCGCTTCCCAGCTCCGCTCGCGCCGCTGCTTGAGCTTCGGGCCCGCGCCCACCTCCGTGGTCACGTTGTCGAGCCCGTTTTTCTGCGAGAGCCGGGCCGACTTGGCCGTCACCTCCAGCACGTCGGGCGGGCCAGTGTGGCGCACGCAGTCCACCACAAACACACCCCGGTCAATCAGTTCCGCGTCGCCCTCGTAGCCCACAAACACGCCCAGCTCCACGCCCTTCTGGGGGATGGCCAGCAGCCCGTCCTGATCGGTGAAGCTGATCACCAGCGTGTCCACCTCCAGGCCGCGGTTGTCGGTGGTGCTCAGGCCCATGAAGCGGCGGCGCTCCACCTCCTTGCCGTTCAGCGTGATGCGCCAGTCGGGCTTCTTCATCGGGGTGCTCAGGCGTAGGCGTAGGCGCGCGTGGCAATCGCCGCGTCATCGTCGCGCACCAGGTGCAGCGTGAAGTCAATGCGCTGCGCCTGCCCGCCCATGATGTGCCTCTTGGTCTCGCTCACGCGCTCGATCGCGAACAACCCGTAGACCCAGCCCGCCTCGTCCACCAGCGGCAGCGACTCACCGGCATCGCCCAGCGCCCGCAGCGCCTCAATGCTCTCTGCCCCGTCGGTCAGTTGCGGGTACAGCGTGCCCTCGATCGTCACCTTGTCGTCATCAGGCCCCACAAACTGCAACAGCGGGCGCTGCCCCACGCGCGGGTGCTTCGCCACGCGCCAGCTCGTGTCGCGCTGGATCTCGTGGTAGCTGGTGCCCAGCGCCCAGAACGCAAACTCGCCCAGGGTGATGATCATGGTGGCGGCTCCCCTCAGTTGTCGTCAAAAAACCGGGCCTGCGCGTCGCTGCGGGCCTGCCGGGCCAGCGTTTGCAAGCGCCGCTCCACCTCGCGGCCAATGGCTTCCGCGTCCATGCCCGCGCCGTTGATGACGATGCTCACCGGCCCAATCTGCACGCCACCACCGGCAGCGCCAGCACCGGCCGCACCGCCGGGGCCACCTGCCGCCGCCGCACCCACTGCGCCCACCGTGGCCACGCCGGCCACGGCCACGCCGGCGGCCATGCGCCGCACGCTGGCCACGGCCGATGGCGTGCCACGCTCAACCCCCAGCGCCAGGCCCTGCGCCGTGTTCAGGCCGATGCCGGCGAACACCCGCGAAGGCGAGCGGATGCCCAGGAAGGCCTTGACCGCATCAACACCCCTTGACACCAGGCCGAGGATGGCGCGCACCACCTCCGCCCCGCCGTTCAAGATCGGCTTGATCAGCCCGTCCACAATGGCCCGGCCCACGGTCAGAAAGAACCCGCCCACAACGCCCAGCTCGAACTTCAGGTCGGCCCATTTCTGCTTGAACGCCGCCACGATCTCATCCCAGTAGACGAACGCAGCGGTCACCGCGGCCACGGCGCCGGCAATCAGCACCAGAATGCCCAGCACCGGCGCCAGGCCCACGCCCAGGGCGGCAGCGCCCACCGTCAGCGCAGCAAACGGGATCAGCACCGCCGCCAGCATCAGCGTGATGCTGCCGCCCACCACCAGCAGCACGCCCAGCAGCCCGGCCAGCGTCGCCAGCAGGGTTATCAGCTTCGGGTGGCGCTCGGCAAAATTGCCCAGCCCGGTGGCCGCGCGCGACAGCACGCCAGCCAGCGGCACCAGCACCGGCGCCAGTGCCTGGCCCAGCATGATCTTCAGATTCATCCACGCATCGGTCAGGCGCCGAACCTGCACATCCTGGTCCACCACCACGCGCTCAAAGTCGGCGTCGATCATGGTGCCCGAGGCCGCCGCCAGCGCCTCGTTTTTGATGCGCCGGTACTCGTCCATGTTCTGCAGCATCGGCCGCAAGAACGCCTGCACCTGCATGTCCTGGAACAGATCGCCGATCAGCTTCTGGTCGCCGCCCTTCGTCGCGGTCTGGATCGCCGACAGCGCGGCCTCAATCGGGTTCTTCCCGGCGGCCTGGGCCTTGGTGATCACGCCGTACAGATTCAGCCCAAACTTCTCTTGCGCCTTCTTCAGCGTCTCCGGGCTCATGACCTTGGTCAGAAAATTCTGCATGTTGTTGGCCGCAATGTCGGCCGTGGGCGCGCCCTTTCGGGCGATCTGCAGACCCGCCGCTATCGTGGCCACAGCCTCATTGCCCTTCATCTTCAGGGCCACCATGCCGGAGCTGAGAACCGGCAGCGTCTTGGCCATGTCTCGCAGCTCCACGTTGCCCTCTTTACCCGCCTTGGCCATGATGCCAATGGCACCCTGCAGCCGCTCGGGCACGATGCCCAGCGCATCGTTGAGCACAAAGGCCGACTGCGACACCTCCAGGATGTCGGCCTTGTAGGCCGTCGACACCTTGCCAATGGTGTGGATCGAGCGCTGCGCCACGTCGTTGGCCATGCCGGCCGCAATCAAAAACGCGATGCCGCTGGTCAGCTGCTCGGTGCCCTGGTAGACCTGCCCGCTGGTGCGGATCAGCTGCTGCCCCAGCGCGCGCATCTGCGCGTCCGTCATGTCGGCCGTCAGCGCAATCTGCCGCAGCTCCGACTGGTAGTCGCCGGCCGCACCGGCCGCACCACCCAGGCCCCGCGTGATCGCATAGCCCGGCACCAGCATGCTGGCACCGGCGGCGGCCATGTTGCCGGCCGTGCCGCGCATCCGGTCAGCCCGCGCCCGGGCGGCCTCCATGCGTTCTGCCCGCTGCACCTGGGCCAGCGCCGCGGCGTGATCAGCCTGCGCGCGCTGCTGCAGCGCCGAAATGGTGGTGCCGCCCACGTCGTAGCCCTTGCGGCCCAGGCTCTGCTGGGCCACCTTCATGCGCTCGGTCAGGCGCTCGTAGTCACCAGCCAACGCACGGACCTTTCGGCGTGCGGCTTCGTAGGGCTCTGCGGCGAAGGCTGTCTTTCGGGCCAGGTCGCCGAATTCCTTGGCCTTGGCTTTGGCCTTATCCAGCTCGTTCTTGGTCTGCAGCACCTCAGTGCGCAGCTTCTCGAAGCCCTTGAGCTGGTTCTGCGTGATCGCCACATCCTTGAGCCGCGTCCGCGCCTGCTGCGCCCGCGTCGTCAGCTCTTTGATGCGGTCCACCGCCTGTTTGACCTTCGGGCCCAGCGCGTCCACGCCGCGCAGGGCCACGGTCACATTCATGTTTTTGTCCATGGCGGTGGCGGCTCGTGTGGGGCGTGGTTGTCAGGTCTGTTTCGGCGCCCGGGCCAGCGCCAGATCGTGCCAGCGCATCAGCTCTTCCAGGCTCATGGCGGCCGTGGTTTCGGGCGTCCAGCCCGGGAACACGACGAACAGGTTGGCCTCGATCTCCTGCACGTCGTCGGGCAGCGTCAGCCCTGGCCCGGCGTCGGGCTCGGCGGGGCGAAAAAATTGGTCACCTCGATACCGAGGTTGAGCAGGTCGGCCGGGTCCAATGCCTCCACGTCGGCCTTGGTCAGCGTGGGCGTGCTGATGCGCGGAAGCAGCACCGAGAGGGACACCGTGTCCATGTTCAGCAGGTCCATCAGCTTCAGCCCGCGCAGCTCGCCCGATCCAGGGCGGCGCAGCGTCAGCGCGGTGATGGTCTGGTCACCGCGCTGCAGCGGCACGGCCAGGGGGATCGATTCCGTCGTGTGCATCGTCCCGGCCCTCAGTTGATCGCGGCAGCGATGGCGCTGTCGCTGGTGTTCAGGGCATCCACTTCGGCCAGCACGGCGCCGTCCATCACGAAGCGGATGTAGCTGAGCTTGAGGCTCAGCTTGACCTTGTTTTTCTCGCCCTGCTTGGCGGTACCGGGGTCCAGCTCGGTCGCGGTGCCGCGCACGTAGATGTCCACGGCAGACACAGCGCAGGTGTCGTCGCGCTGGTACGCGCCGCTGAAGCGGCCCACCACAGATGCCACGCCCACACCGGTGGCGAAGCCGATGGCGGCGGCCTCCACGCCGCCCAGGGTGATCGCCATTTCCAGCGCTTCATAGCCCAGCGACATGGGGGCCGGCGCGACCATGCCGGCACCCTGGTGGTCCTCGATCTTCTTTTTGATCTTCGGCAGCTCGATCTCGTCGACCAAGCCTTTCCAGGCGTCGCCGTCCGAGAAAAAATTGAACGCCTTCAGCGTGTAGGGCATCTTCATGATGGGTGCTCCGGTTGGGGGGTCGTTCAGGCGTTCAGGATGGCGCTGTTGAAGTCCATCCAGTACCGGTCGGTGATGCGCTGCCGGAACATCAGGTCTTCCAGCGGCGGCGTCGGCGTGTAGTCGTAGTCGATGGCGATGCGGCCCGAAGACAGCGTTGCCGCCGTGTTCACGTCCGGGTCATACCAGGCGCTCCCGCCGATCAGGTAGCCGTACTGCACCCACTCGCGCATCTTGGCGTTCACGCCCTCGATGATGTCTTTCACCAGGCCCGGGCTCATCACCTTGTCGTTGGCCCAGAAATGCGCTTCGGCCATGGTGTCGGCCAGGATGTGCGCGGTCCGCGCGAAACTCTCAAACGCGAACAGCGGGTCATCGCTGCAGGTGCGGTTGCCCCAAAAGCGAAAGCCCTCCTGCCGAATCAGCGCGGTGATTTCGTGGTTGTTGAGGTAGCCCGCGTCGGTCTCCATGCTCTGCTGCAACCACGACACGTCTTTGCTGATGCCGGTCACACCGTTGACCGGCACGTTCGACAGCGTTTTGTGCCAGCCGGTCACGTTGTCGATCTTCGCGCGTAGGCCCAGCGCCACGGCGCCAGCCTCCACCGTGTTCGCCCCGTTCTTGAAGTCGGGCCAGTGCAGGCACAGCTCACGCGAGCCGAAATTCTCGCGGTAGGTGGCCGCGGCTTCCTTGGTCGAGCCCACCGCCCGGGCGTACACCATCGACCGGCTCTGCTCGGCCAGCGAAACCATGGCCGTGGTCACCACCTGCGTGTCCAGCCCGGGCGCACCCAGCACGCGCGGCTGAACGCCCAGCTGCGCCTTGGCCGCGCCCAGCGCCTTGATACCGGTGGCCATGCCGTCGGTGTAGCCGCCGACCACCAGTTCATCCTGGGTCGGCGAGCCTTCGCCAGCGGTACCCACACGCACGATCACGATCATCGGCCGCGTCTGCTCAAAGATGGCCGACAGTGCCCGCGCCAGCGTGCCGGTCTCGCCGGCCTTGTCGATCATGGCGGCATCACCCGCGCACAACACCGGGCGGTTGAGCGGAAAGGTCGCAGCGTCGGCATCCTCAGCCGTCGCCACCAGCCCGATCACGCCGGTCTGAATGGTCTGGATGGGGCGCACGCCCCCTTCGAGTTCAACGACTCGCGTGCCGTGGTGGAAAGCGTCAAGGGCCATGGTGGAACTGCTCCGGTGGGGGTGATGCGCGCACATCAGCGCACGATGCAAAGCAGTGTCCGCCGCCCCTCGCGCGTGGTCCATCGCCCCCCCTTGGCAATCCCGCCATTGCCAAGCGCCCCGGGCGTGACAAAATGAAAGTTCATTTTCAAAAGCTGGCGGGGTGGGAATGCAAGACCTGATGCGTGCAGTGATCGCGATGGCACTGTTCTGGCTGTTCTGGCGCTGGATCAAAAAGCGCCACCCTCCAGGCTCGGGAAGTCAACCGCCCACCAAGCCAGAACCCTTTACCTTCCACCGTACTGATCGCGTTCAGCCGGAAGAAAGGAAGATGGTGAAGCGGGCAGCATCGCCAGCATCCCCCGCACGCACGTCAAACAATCAGCCACCGGCACTTGCAAAACGCACCAGACAAGCCAAGACGGCGCAGCCCGCCCACCGGCATGTCGATCTTGAGTACGGGAGGCTCTATCAGCTCACCTACTCCGACGCCAACGGCGAAGTGTCCGAACGAACGATCAAGCTCAACGGCGTGGCAAGCCGCCGGCACGGTCAGTGCCTAGAAGCCTACTGCCACAACGCCCGCCAACAGCGCACATTCCGCGTTGACCGCATCGTTCAGCTGATCGACACCGAAACCGGCGAGATCGTCCTGTAAGGTCCGTCCATGGCATCCATCCGCATCCTCCCGCTCATCGCTGCAACGAGCATCGCCGCCTGCACAGACAGACCGCCGCCGCCTCCAGACACAGCGCTCCGCGAACCCATGCCACCCGAGGTCGCAGAAGTCATCCAGCCGGCCTGGCCGAAGGTGCTCAAGGCTTGCCCCGGACTGCAGCGCTACTGGTCCGACCTTGAGAACGCCGGGACCGAAGACAACCGATCATTCGCCCCGCCCGAGGCCCGCCGCGTCTCCCTGCTGCTCAAGGTCGCAGGCTCCCCAAAGACCATCCCCGGCGCATTCGGCGCCCAGGGTCACACCTGCACATTCGAAGTCACCCCAGACGGCTCCACACTGACCGTTCCGAAACTGGCCTGCGCCAGCGTATGCCTGGGCGAAGACGCCGATCCACACATCCCCATGCGCACTAGGGTTCTCCGCCTGCCCTTGGTGGCTGATTGAGGCCGTTTCCTCCCCCCAGGCGTGGGGATGCGCCCCCAAACCCGCACGCATGACAACGCGCGGAATCGCAAGGGGCGACCTACCCCCCGGCATGCCTGAAAAACCGCGCCCACGGCCCCATCCAGCCCGCGCGAACACCCCCCAAACCGCGTAATTCCGACCCCAAGAGCGCCCGGGCGCGGCGGGGGGCCGACCGCGGCGCTCGGGACGGGTCAGGCATGGGTGGGGGTAGTAGGGGCCGGACTGCACCAGGGCGGTGCAAAGGCCCCCGCGCGGCTCAGCTGCGGCCCGCTGCGGCCAGCTCGACGATGGTTTGCAGCACCCCACGCACCCGATCGTCCCCACGCATCGCGTTGATCACGATCTGCTCGGGCAGTGACAAGTCGGCGTGCTGGTGCTCGCCTGTCCTGTGGTTCGAGCCCTGCTCTGCCTCCAGGCCCTGGCGCCAGGCATCAGGAATACCCCATGGCGCCTCTGCGCCGGGGAACGCTGCGCGGGGCCCTGCAGGGTCATAACGCAGGCCCCGCCCCTCGCTCAGCCACAGCGGGCGAATGCCCAACCGGATGCAGGCGCGCACGTGGTAGACGGCGCGCAGGTTGGAGCCGTTGTTGATCGCCTGGTTGATCGACTGGCTGTTGTTTCCGATCGCGCGGGCCAGCTTGCTCTGGCCGCCCTCGACCTCAAACCCGCACTCGGCCATCGCTGAGGCAAGGCGTTCTCCGTAGGTCATTTCACTGGCATCCATTGAAAGGAAATTTACAACGGTCTTCACCAACAAAGCGTGAAGACTATTGAAAGTTTGTTTACAAGCGTGGTAGGCTTCGCCTGAAAGTTTTTTTACAGGCGACCACATGAAAACCACCACCCAACCCACACCGGCCCAGCTGATCGACGCGCTGGGCGGTGCCTCAGCCGTCGCCCGGCTGATCTCGGCCGACCCGCACAACAAGCCGATCACCCCCCAGATCGTCAGCACCTGGAAAAGCCAGGGCATCCCATCGCACCGCATCACCCAAATCGCGCTGGCCAAGGGCCGCACTCTGCGATCGAGCGCCGACCTCGACCCCACCAACTGGCCCCGCCTGTTCCCCGAGCTCAAGGCCGTGCAGGCCGCGTGATCTGTTCATGCGGCCTATTTTTTTGGGCCGCAGTGACAAGGAGTGAAAAATGAATTTGTCACCCGTTATCACTGGCGCCGCAGCGCCCCAGGCGGCCGCGCAAATGGCCGTCAGCCTGGTGATCGAGCCCGGTCTATCCCGGCGCCACACCAGCCTGCGTGACGTGGTTTCCACCGGTGTCTATCAGCATGGTCTGAGCCGTGTGGCAGCCGAGGTTGGTGTGCCGGCCGGCAACCTATCGCGCCAGCTTGAGGGCAGCGGGCTGCGCCGACTCAGCGTCGACACGCTGGAGGCCTACATCGCCGAATTCGACGATCTGCGGCCCATCCACTACCTCGTCGAACGGTACGTTTTGGCGAGTGCCCACCGCGCCGACGACGCCCACAAGGCCGCCGTTCTCGCCCAAGTGCAGGCCCTCATGGCCAGCCTCGACCGGTGAGGGGGAGCCATGGCCATCAAAGTGACCTACACCCGCACCTGGGACCACAAACCGCTGGCAGTGCTTGACGGCGGCCCCTTCGTCGACGCAGAGCGCACGCCTGCGCAACTGCGCGAGATGGCGGCCATGCTGCTCAAAGTGGCCGACGCTGCCGAGGCTCGCCCTCTGCATGGGCGCCACTGGTACCCCGGCCGCGTGGTGTTGACCGACGCCGGCGAGCAGGTGGCCCCATGACCACCCCACCCCACACCGAAGCCGCCATGGCCGCGTTTCGCGCGGCTGGCTGGCCCGGCAAGACCGACATCGACGGCGACGCCATCGTGGCCCAACTGGTGGCCGACGGCGTGCCCACCGAGCAGGCCACCCACGCCTTCCACGCGGCGTTGGCCCGGCTGGTGGCTGAGCTGCTGCGCTCGCCCCATTCCATCGACGTGGACGCCTGCACCTCCCACCTGCTGGTACTGCGCCAGCGCGACCAGGTGCGCCACCTCTCCATCGACTACGTGCTCCAGACCATGACCGCCGTGGTCGGCCCGATCTTTCCACCGCCCCATGACAGCAACCTCCACTGACCGCCGGCGCTCCGGCGGCTCCGACAGCGACGCCACCGCATCCCTGCTGCGAGACATCGCCGAAGCGCTCAAGACCGACTACGGCATGCAGCCCTCCAAGCACAACGGGGGCAAATTCCTGCAAAAGGGCGTGTGCCCGCGCTGCAGGAAAAAGAGCCTGTGGACCTACGCCGAATCCCCCTGGGTGGTCAAGTGCGAGCGCGCGGCCAAATGCGGTGCCGAGTTCCCCGCCAAAGAGCTCTACCCCGACTATTTCGACAGCTGGACAGACCGATTCCAGAAGGTCGAAGACACCAAGCCCGAAGCCGAGCGCAACCCGCACGCCGCGGCTGACGCCTACCTCAAGCTCAGCCGCGGGTTCGACATCGGCCGGCTGGCGGGCCTGTACACCCAAGAGCACTACTACGACGCCAGGGCCGACGACGGGCGGGGCGCCGCATCGGCCACGGTGCGCTTCACCGTCGCCGGCACGTGGTGGGAACGCATCATCGACAAGCCGCACCGGTTTGGCAGCAAGAAGGCCAACTTCAAAACCGGCGGCAGCTACGCGGGCCACTGGTGGACGCTGCCCAGCATCCACTTCAACGCGCCCACGCCAGACACCCCGGCCGATGCCCCCAAGCCACCGGCCGAACTGTGGCTGGTGGAAGGCATCTTTGACGACATTGCGCTCACCCAGCACGGCATTGCCGCCGCAGCACTGCTCAGCTGCAACAACTACCCCGAACACGAACTCGCCGCGCTGCGCGCCCACATCAAGCGCCAGGGCAGCATGGTCCCCGAACCGCGCCTGGTGTGGGCGCTGGATGGCGACAAGGCCGGCCGCGCCTACACCCTCAAGCACGTGGCCCGCGCCCGCGAAGATGGCTGGGCATGCGAAGCCGCCACCATCCCCCAATACGGGCGTAGCAAGGTCGACTGGAACGACCTGCACCTCAAAGGCAAGCTCGAAGAAAAGGACATCGCGGAATACCGCTACCAGGGCGCCCTTCTCATCGCCGCCACGGCCAAAGACAAGGCCCTGCTGATCTACAACCACACCGGGCGCAACACGTTCGACTTCGTGTTCGACCAGCGCTGGTACTGGTTCAAGTTGGACATTGAGCACTTCGTCAAGGTGTCCAACACGATCGAACAAGAGATCAAGGACGGCAAGCGCCCCGAGATGGACAAAGCGGCCGTGCGAGAAGCTGCGGTCCTCGAAAGCCACACCCTCTCCCCCATCTGCAACTGCAACCCGCAGCTGTTGTACTACCAGGCCAACGAAGTCACGCAGGAGGCCTGGTACTACTTCCGCGTCAGCTTCCCGCGCGATGACGCCGACGTGAAGGGCACCTTCACCGCCGGCCAGCTGGTGGCCGCCAGCGAATTCAAAAAGCAGCTGCTGCACATGGCCCCCGGCGCCATGTACACCGGCAACGCCGCCCAGCTCGAACGCATCATGCAGCGCCAGCTGGACGCGCCCAAAGTGGTGCAGACGGTCGACTTCGTCGGCTACAGCCCGAAGCACAAGACCTACTTGCTGGGCGACCTGGCCGTACACCAGGGCCATGTGCTGGAGGCCAACGAAGACGACTACTTCGAGGTGGGCCGCACCAGCCTGAAAACGCTGCAGCGCTCGATCAAGATCGACATCAACACCGACCGCGCCACGCAAGAGCGCGCGTGGCTAAACCGCCTCTGGTCGGCCTACGGCCCGCGCGGCATCGTCGCGCTCAGCTACTGGCTCGGCAGCCTGTTCGCCGAACAGATCCGCGCCGAGCACAAGAGCTACCCCTTCCTCGAAATCGTGGGCGCGCCCAACGCCGGCAAGTCCACCCTGATCACCTTCCTGTGGAAGCTGCTGGGCCGCGACGGCTACGAAGGGTTCGACCCCAACAAATCGAGCCCGGCAGGCCGCCAGCGCACGTTCTCGCAGGTCAGCAACCTCCCCATCGTCCTGATCGAAAGCGACCGCGCCGACTCGGCGGAAAAAGGCCCCCACGTGCGCGCCTTCGACTGGGACGAATTCAAGGACGCCTACAACGGCAACCCCATCCGCACCATGGGCGTCAAGACCGGGGGGAATGAAACCTACGACCCGCCCTTTCGCGCATCGCTGGTCATCGCGCAGAACGCCCCCATCGACGCCAGCCAGGCGATGAAGGAACGCATCTGCCACATCTACTTCGACGGCAGCCACAAGACCGCAGCCAACAAAGAAGACGGCCAGTGGATCAAGCGCGCCCCGGGCCAGCAGCTCAGCGGCTTCATTCTTGAAGCGCTCAAGCGCGAGCGCGAAATCCTCAAAACCGTTTTCGACCACACCGAGCCCGAAGCCGCCTGGCTGGAAGGCCACGACGGCGTGCACAACGACCGGCTGGCCTTCAACCACGGCCAGATGCTCGCCCTGCTGCACGCCCTGGGCCGCGTGGTGCGGCTCAACGACAAGCAGCTCGAAGCCACCCGCGCCGCCCTGCTGGGCATGACGCGCGACCGTCAACTGACCATCAGCGGCGACCACCCCACCGTAGCCCTGTTCTGGGAAACCTTCGACTACCTCGACGGCATCCCCACCAGCACCCTCAAAGGGCAGCTCTACACACCGCGGCTCAACCACTCCGGCCGCGTTGGCGAGATCGCCGTCAACCTCAATGAGTACCTCGAAATGGCCAGCCAGCACCGCCAGCAGGTGCCCGCGCTGCCCGAGCTCAAGAAGGTGCTGCGCAACAGCAAAACGCGCCCGTTCCTGGCCGTCAAAAGCTACGCCAGCGCCATCGCCACCCGCCCCGGCCCCGACGGCAAAGCCGTTCCCCGCACCGTGCACTGCTGGGTCTTCAAAGACCCCAAGGCCGCCACCCGCAGCGCCTGACCACCCCCCACCCCGATCACCCGCACCACCACCACAGGAGGCCCACCACCATGACCACCCCCACCCACCAGCAGGCCACCCCAGCCCGCAAAACCGCGCCCCCGCGCGGCGAAGCCGTCGTCGCCGAGCGGCTCTGGGGCACGGCCGAACTGCTCGCCTATTTCAACTGCGGCACCACGAAGCTCGCCGCCATCAAGGCAGACAAGGGCTTCCCCGCCCCCGCCGTCATCGGCGGCCTCAAGCGCTACATCCCCGCCCAGGTGCAGGCCTACGTCATCAGCAAACTGCCCCAGGGTGGCCAGGAAGGCGGTGCGGCGTGAAGACCCTGCACATCACCATCAGCCACGCCGGTAGCGAGCCGCTGGAATACGACGGCCTGTTCGCCAGCGCCATCGACGCCATCACCGACGCGCTCGACCGCGCCGCGGCGGCCTTCGGCGAATCGGCCCGCGTGGGCATCCGGGCGCACGAGGTGGCCGCATGAACTGCTGTGACGCCTCTGGCCGCTGCACCAACGGCCCCGACTGCGCTGCCCGCTGCACCGCGCCCCTGCGCTTTGCGCCCGGCGCCATCGAACACCACCGCGCACCCCGCCAGCCCTGGCGCGCCTGGCTCATGCGCGCCGCCGTGTTCACCACCTGCGCGTTTGCCCTGGCCTCTGCCGGCGGCTTCATCGGCGGGCTGGTCTACGCCATCACCCAACGCTGAAAGGCCGCCGCCATGACCACCCAGCGCCACGCCGTCTGCACCACCGCGCGCCAGCACGGCAAAACCACCGCCATCGCCATCACCCGCGCCGTGCGCCAGGTGCCCACCCTGCGCGCCTGCGCCCTGTGCATGCACTCGGCCGGCGAGCAGCCGGGCCCCGAACTCGTGTGCCACTGCAGCCGCGTGGGTGCCGTCCACGGCCAGCGCCCTGCCTGCAGCACGGCCCGCGCCGCTGGCGGTGCCTGCGGCCCCGACGCCCGGCACATGGACATGGCCGCCTGGCAACTGGGCCACCGCACCCGCGCGGCCGCCGCGGCCTGAACGCCCACCCACCGCACCGGAGGCCACCGCCATGACAACGCCGCCCACCGCCGAAGAACTGCGCACAGCCTGGGAGGCCATGCGCACCCGCCGTGCCCTGGCCCACTGGCCCGCCGAGTTCGAAGACGTGATGCGCGACGCCATGCGCAGCCGCCTGGTGGCCATCGAAGCCACAGCCGCCCGCCGCCAGTGCCAGCAGCAGCGCCCGGTGTTCATCGGCTTCGATCCCGCCAGCGGCCCCGACAGAACCGCCTACTGGCGCCCGCCTGCCCACCCCACCCAGCAGCCCGACCTGTTCGACCGCAAGCGCGCGGCGGCCGGGGATCTGGACTGACCGATTCCGTTTTTTCTCACCACCACCAACCCACAGGAGCAAACCATGCCATCCGCAACCCGCGTCTACCTCAGCGGCCCCATGACGGGCCTTCCTGACCTCAACTTCCCCGCCTTCCATGCCGCCGCCGACCAGCTGCGCCGCATGGGCCTGGACGTCGTCAACCCCGCCGACATCAACCCCGACACCAGCATGAGCTGGGCCGGCTGCATGCGCGCCGACATCAAGGCGCTTTGCGACTGCGACGCCATCGCCCTCATGCCCGGCTGGGAGCGCAGCAAGGGCGCCCATCTGGAACTGCACATCGCCCACCGGCTGGAACTGGCCGTGGTCTACGTGGACCGGCCCGAGAGCCTGCAGGTGCTGGGTGTGACGGAAGGGGTTGCGGCATGAACAACGAACGCTTTCAACAGGCAGAAGGCCTGACGCTGCGCGTGGAGAAGACGGCAGACCTTGCCGCCCTTGTCGGCTCCGGCTCATTCGATGGCCGGCATCTGCCCGAACCGCTCGACGACTTCCTCGACGACGCCTACCACCACAAGAGCACCAGCGGATCCATCGGGGAGTTGTTCTCGCTGTTCCGCAGCAACGACCCAGAGGAGGATGGCGACGCGGAGGAACTGGCCTACCAGATCATGAAGCGCGACCTGCTGGGTGTGGTCCTGAAAGTCGCCACACCGGTGAAGAGCTTCTACCAGCCAGAAACGATGAACTGCAGCTACAGCTGGGGGCACTACCACACCGCCTGGGTGTACGGCCACACCTATGAAGACGCCTGGTCCGAAGCCATGCAATGGGCCAAGAAGAGCGCCCAGGAAGACAAGGTCAAGTCTCTGAAGGAAAAGGCCAAGAAGAAGGGTGGCGCGAAATGAAGACCACCATCACCTTCGAAATCGACACCCAAGGCCTGGACGGCTACACCGACGAGTACATCGCGCAGCTCTGGCACATCGCCCAGGCCAACCCGGAACCGTGGTGCAACAAAGAGGCCTGCGAACTGGTCGGCAAGGTCGGCACCGAAATCATCCGTCGGTGGCTGACCGCCATGCCACCACCGCTGCACCACCACGCCCCAGGTTCCCACGACAGGGCCACCCTGCAGGAGCACGGGAAATGGATCGGTGGGGTGTGGACGCCGAACATCTACCTGAAGGGGGAGTCAGCATGAACACCACCGCCGAAATCATCGACCGCAGCAACAAGCTGCTGGCAGAGACCACCGCCCTCGAAATGCTGAGCTGGATCAACCCGACCCCTACCACCATGCCCGACGCCTTCGAGCTGGTGCTGGTGGAGCGCGAGGAAGACGGCTCCCCGCTGCCCGTCGCTTCGGGCTACTGGGACGGCGACCTCTGGCGCCGCGAAAACGACGCCCTCGTGACCGGCAAGGTCACCGGCTGGGCCCCGTGGCCCAACGGCCGCCAGGGAGGTGCCCGCCATGGCTGAGCACACGATGGGCCGCATTGCCCGATTCACCGTCTACGCCCTCCCGGAACTGCGCGACCAACAAGGCCAGACGGTGGCCGTCGTCGGTTCCGGTGGTGCCATTGACTGGGCCAACGCCAGACGGCTCGAAGCCTGCTGGAACGCCTGCGATGGCATCAGCACCGAAAACCTCGAAAACAACCTGCCGATCAAGGAACTGGCGCTTCGCTACAACGCGGCGTTGAAACAGCGCGGCGAACTCCTGAGGGCCCTGCAGCTGGTGGCTGCAAAGCTCGGTTCGCGCCCCTACGGCACCGGAAGCTACCTGCCAAAGCCCATCCGTGACCAGGTGTTCGCGGCCATCGCTATGGCCACAAAGCAGGAAGGGGTGGCCCATGGCTGAGCACACCAACATCGAATGGTGCGACGCCACCGTGAATTGGTGGGTGGGTTGCACCCAGATCTCGCCCGGCTGCGACGCCTGCTACGCCAAGCGCATCGCCGCGCCGTTCTGGGGCCAGAAGTGGGGCCCTGGCGTGCCGCTGCAGCGCTTCGAGGGCGCGCTGGAAACCCTGAAGGCGCTGGACCGCAAAGCGCAGCGCCTGGGCCGGAAGCTGGTGGTGTTCCACAACTCGGTTTCCGACATGTTCGACAAGGACGCACCGGACGCTTGGCGCATGGACGCCTTCGAGGGCATGGCCCAGACGCCGAACCTGATCCACCTGGTGTTGACCAAGCGCATCGGCAACGTCGGCCCCTACCTGCAGCGCGACAGCCTGGCGTTCGACCTGATCGGCGAAGGGTGTGTGTGGCTGGGGATCACGGTGTGCAACCAGCCGGAGGCGGACCGCGACATCACAAAGCTGCTGGCGGTGCCGGCCGCGAAGCGGTTTCTGTCGATGGAGCCGCTGCTGGGGCCGGTGGATCTGACGGGGGAGTTTCTGACTTCAAAGTTCGGCTTCTATCCGTTTCGCGCCCTTGAAGGTGAGTACAGGACACATCTTGTCGATCTGCTGGACTGGGTGATCGTCGGCGGAGAGAGCGGCCCAGGCGCCCGCCCCTTGCACCCCGACTGGGTGCGCTCCCTGCGCGACCAGTGCCAGGCAGCTCGCGTGCCGTTCATGTTCAAACAGTGGGGCGGGTGGCTACCGGCGAAGGAAGGCCGCAGCATCACCGGCCGCGTGCTGGTGCTGGAGGGCGCGGCTCCGTTTTCCAAGAACCCAAAGTGGCATGGATTCGAAGACGGCCAGCAGGTCGCCCGAGTCGGCAAAAAAGCCGCCGGCCGCCTGCTCGACGGCGTGGAACACAACGGGAGGCCCGAATGACCCGCAAAACCACCCCCTACGCCCGCAAGCGCGCCGCCCGCGCGCGCCACCAGGCCGCGCACCCGGTGTCGGACGCCAACCTCGCGTGGATCACCGCCATCGAGCGCAGCCGCCCCTTTGACGATGACCCCGTCATCCCCGGGCTTACCGCGCCCACCGGCAGCAACGCCGTGGCCGCGGCCATCATGGTGCGCACCGCGCTGGACGACCTGCTCGCCCACCGCGTCAAGCCCGACGACACCCGCGCCGCCGACCTCGTTTCGCACGCGATCGACATGGCCCACATCCGCGCCCTGCAGATCCAGCCCGACGACGACAACCCCGCGTTGCCGCCCCTGCTGGCCGCCAAGGCCGCCATGTACCAGGTGCGCCAGCGCCGCGTGCGTGTAGGCGCCTGGGGCCTGGCAGGCCCCGAGCGCGAGCAGCTGCTCGCCGCGATCGACATCTACGAAGACGTGCTCAAGGCCAGCAGCCCGAACCAGATGGCCAAGGCCGTAGACATCCGCCGGGAAGCGCTGCGCAAGGGGTATGTGTGGGCGCCGGGGATTGGTGAATGATCACTTCGTGGCATCAAAAATGGCATCCTGAAAGAAGACCCTTGAAATACCTATGAAAACCGTTCCTCTTTCCGGCACCATCTTGAAACCCCTGTCTCGTCAGAGCCAGGGGTTTTTTCATGCACGGGCGTCAGCACCGGGGTCGCGCCATAGGCCATTTCGCCTATTGCGAACACTTCGCTTTTGCCACACAGTGACGCACCTTTTGCCACTGGGCGAAGGCGGATGATCTGCAGCCGCCTCACCGCCGCCGCGCTCCGATGAAAAACATACAACTGCTGCAGAACTGCCTGACCGACACCCAGCTGGCCCACCTCATGCCGGGCTTCAAGGCCCTGGATTTTCGCCACAACCCCCGGCCGGAGTGCCGCGAGTTCCAGATCTTCGAAGCCCTGATGGAGGCGGGCGTCCCCCAGTCCCACGACCTGCTCGGGGCGGTGTCCAGCCGGTTCCAGGCCAAAACCCGGTTGAATGGCCTCCAGGTGCGCCAGTGGATCACCGCCCATCCGGGCTACGAGGTCTACGGTGTCCACCCCTGGCCCCAGTGGCAGTACCTGCATTTCAACAGTTTCGAGCGTGCCCACATCATTCACGGGCCGGACTTCACGGCCCGCACCCAGCAGGTGTTGGACGCGGCGCGAATCCCGATCAATGCCACCGCGCCAGGGCGCCAGCACAACCGCAACCTGTGCATGAGCAGCTACTGGTTCGGCACGCCACGTTTCTGGGGCCGGTTCATGTCGGAACTGGTGCTGCCGATCATGCGCCTGAGCCCCCGCGAACTGGGCAGCGAACTGCACGATTACCTGTATGGCAACCCACTGCCTTACTACGGCCTGTCCACGCACCGGGCCGGCGCCCTGCCCTTTGTGCTGGAGCGGCTCACCAGCCTCTACATCGCAGCGGCTTTCCCCGGCCATGCCCTGTATTACCAGCGCGATCTGCCGCAGATCCTGGAAAGCTGCCTGTTCCCCTTCGAGCGCGACCTGATCACCCAGTTTCACACCCAGGTCGATGCCTGGGATGCGGCAGGCGTCTACGACACGGAGGCCATGCGCTACTTCGACCGGGCTTCCCGGCATGGGGCCCACGGATGGCTGACCTACATGCTGATGCACCCGGTCAGCTTCGACCACGGCGACCCGCGCCCGCGCCTGCCCTGGTTTGCCAGACAGGCACCCGCGAGCACCTCGGTCACGCCGTGCCCGGCAGTCACCGTGCCCGAAGAGGCGTGGTGACGACAGGATCGCGACAACGCGCCCGGATCAGGCGTGCGCCGAACGCAGGCGCACGGAGAAGTCCCGCAGCGCCGCGATGCCACTTTCTTCGGCGCGACGGCACCAGGCCTGCAGGTCGGCCGCCATCTGTTCGCGCGTGGCATGGGTGCCCGTCCAGAGGGCACGCAGCTCTTCGCGCATGGTCACCATCTTGTCGAGCACCGGATGCTCGGCACGGACCTGGGCCAGTTGCGGACGCACCTCGGCGGGGACCTTGTCGTCGTCACGGTGCAACCAGCGCCGCGCCGACTTCATCACGCCCGTGTCGGCACTGCGGGCCTTGAGGCCTTCCAGCTCGCGCTGGCAGGCAGCACGCAACTCGACGGCGAAACCGGCCATGACCTCATAGCGGTTGGCGATGATGGCCTCCAGCGTCTTTTCATCCGCCACCGGCTTCACATCGCCGTATGCCATCTTGGGCGGCACCTTCTTGGGATTGGCCAACCCGAGCAGCCCCAGCGCCCGGATATAGACCCAGCCGATATCGAATTCGTAGGGCTTGACCGAGAACTTGGCCGAGGTGGGATAGGTGTGGTGGTTGTTGTGCAGCTCTTCGCCACCCACCACCAGGCCCCAGGGAAACACGTTGGTACTGGCATCGGTCGCTTCGAAATTGCGATAACCCCAGTAGTGACCGATGCCGTTGATGATCCCCGCTGCCCAGAACGGAATCCAGAACATCTGGACGGCCCAGACCGTCAGGCCCACCGCCCCGAACAGCGCCACGTCCAGGATGAGCATCAGGCTCACACCCAGCACCGGGAAGCGGGAGTACAGGTGGCGTTCGATCCAGTCATCGGGCGTCCCGTGACCAAACCGACTCAGCGTCTCGGCATTCTTGGCTTCGGCGCGGTAGAGCTCGGCGCCCTCCCACATCACTTTCTTGATACCGAACACCTGCGGGCTGTGCGGGTCGTCCTCGCGCTCGCACTTGGCGTGGTGCTTGCGGTGGATGGCCGTCCACTCCTTGGTCACCATGCCGGTGGTCAGCCAGAGCCAGAAACGGAAAAAGTGCGCCGCCACCGGGTGCAGGTCCAGCGCCCGGTGCGCCGAATGGCGGTGCAGGTAGATGGTGACGCTGGCAATCGTGATGTGCGTGAGCACCAGGGTCACCAGCACAACCTGCCACCAGCTTGCACCGGTCAGACCCTGATCCAGAAAGTGGACCACGCCGTCCCACAGGGTGGAAACAACGGTATCGGAGGTATTCATTCAGTTCCTAGCAGTTCGCCCAACGACGGCGAGGGGACAACCCGGCAGCGGCGGTCTGCGCGACCGGAAAATCACCGATTTTACCGACGGTACCACTGGGAACCAAATCGGGCCAGCCGGTGGAAAACACGGGTAAGACCCGCCAGTTCCCGAAAAGTGCCGCCTCAGGGCTTGCGCTGCCAGACGGCGGCAAAAAAACCGTCCGTCGCATGCCGGTGGGGCCACAGGCGCAGAAAACGGCCATCGACGCCCTGGCACAGCCGACCGGCGTCCGCCCCCGGCAGCAGCGCGGCCACCGGCTGCGCCACAAAGTCGGGATGCGCCTGGTCGAACGCCTCGGCCACCGCCTCGTTTTCCTGCGGCAGCAGGCTGCAAGTGGCATACACCAGACGCCCGCCCGGCTTGAGCAAACGGGCCGCGCTGGCCAGGATGCGCTGTTGCAGCTCTGCCTGGGCAGCAATGGTGTCCGGCGTCTGGCGCCACTTGAGGTCCGGGCTGCGGCGCAGCGTGCCCAGGCCGGAACAGGGGGCATCGACCAGCACCCGGTCGATCTTGCCGGCCAGGCGTTTGATGCGCTCGTCGCGTTCATGGGCAATGGCCACCGGGTGCACATTGGACAGGCCGCTGCGCGCCAGCCGCGGCTTGATGGCGTCGAGCCGGTGCGCGGAGGTGTCGAAGGCGTAGAGCCGGCCGGTGTTTTTCATGGCGGCGCCAATGGCCAGGGTTTTGCCACCGGCTCCGGCACAGAAATCGGCCACCATCTCGCCGCGCTTGGCGTCCAGCAGCAAAGCCAGCAGTTGCGAACCCTCGTCCTGCACCTCGACCTCACCGCTGGTGAAGGCCGGCAGCTTGTGCAGGGATGGCTTGCCCTGCAAGCGGATGCCCAGCGGCGCATAGGGCGTCGGCTCCGCCACCAGCCCGGCTGCGCGCAGCTCGGCCAGCACGGCCTCGCGTTTCTTCTTCAGGGCATTGACGCGCAGATCCAGCGGTGCGGGCAACAGCAGGCTGGCCGCGAGCGCGTCGAACTCATCACCCACCTGGTCGCGCAGCACGGCGGCCAGCCATTCGGGCAGGTTGTGGCGATGCGGCGCCAGCAGGTCGGCATCACCGGCCTTGGCGCAGGCATCGAGCCAGCTTTTTTCGGCATCGTTGAGTGCGCTTTTGAGGAAGTCGCGATCGCCCGGAAAGCCCAGAATGGCCAGGCGCCGCCATTTGGAGCCGCTCCCGGAGCGCGCCAGCCCTTCGAATTTCAGCCGCTCGCGCAGCACGGCGTACACGGTGTCGGACAAGGTGGCCCGCTCGCGCGGACCCAGGGCCTTGTTCTCGCGGAAATGGCGCGACACCACGGCGTCGGCCGGGTGGTCGAATTTGAAGACTTTTTCAATGAGGCTGGCGCTTTCGTCCAGCAGGGCTTTCGGGTGCATCCTGACATTGTCCCACCGGGGATAATCGAAGGCTATGTCCGACATCGCCCAACAGGTGCGCCGCCGCCGCACCTTCGCCATCATTTCCCACCCCGACGCGGGCAAGACCACCCTGACCGAGAAGCTGCTGCTGTTCTCGGGTGCCATCAACATTGCCGGCTCGGTCAAGGCGCGCAAGGCCGCGCGCCACGCCACGTCCGACTGGATGGAGATCGAAAAGCAGCGCGGCATTTCGGTCGCCTCGTCGGTGATGCAGATGGAGTACCGCGACTGCGTCATCAACCTGCTGGACACCCCCGGCCACCAGGACTTCTCGGAAGACACCTACCGCGTGCTCACCGCCGTGGACGCGGCCCTGATGGTGATCGACGCCGGCAACGGCGTGGAGCCGCAGACCCGGCGCCTGCTGCAGGTCTGCCGCGCGCGCAACACACCCATCCTCACCTTCGTCAACAAGATGGACCGCGAGGTCAAGGCCCCGCTGGACCTGATGGACGAAATCGAGCGCGAACTGGGCATGACCGTGGTGCCCTTCACCTGGCCGGTCGGCATGGGCAAGACCTTCCGCGGCGTGTACGACCGCCGCGAGAACCAGATGCGCGTGTTCGCCGCCGGTGAAGACCGCCGCGGCGGTGACGAAGAAGTGCTGGCCGGCCTGGACAACCCCGAGAGCGCGCAACGTTTCGGCATGGAGTGGGGCCCCGCCAAGGACGAACTCGAACTGGTGGAAGGCGCTTCCCCCGCTTTCGACAAAGAAGCCTTCCTCAACGGCCAGCAAACGCCCATGCTGTTCGGTTCCGCCGTCAACAACTTCGGCGTGCGCGAGGTGCTGGACGCCCTGGTGGACCTGGCGCCGCAGCCCGGCGCCAAGGCGGCGATCCAGCGCGTGGTCGAGCCGACCGAACCCAAGTTCAGTGGCGTGGTCTTCAAGATCCAGGCCAACATGGATCCGGCGCACCGCGACCGCATCGCCTTCGTGCGCTGCGCCAGCGGCCACTTCGAGCGCGGCATGCGCCTGAAGGTGGTGCGCAGCGGCAAGGAATTGCGGCCCAACACCGTGGTGAGCTTCCTGAGCCAGCGCCGCGAACTGCTGGACGAGGCCTTTGCCGGCGACATCATCGGCATTCCCAACCACGGCGTGCTGCAACTGGGCGACACCCTCACCGAGGGCGAAGCGCTGCAGTTCACCGGCCTGCCCTTCTTCGCGCCGGAAATCATCCGCAGCGTGGAAGTGGCCGATCCGCTCAAGACCAAGCAGCTGCGTGCCGGCCTGACCCAGCTGGGCGAAGAAGGCGCGATCCAGGTGTTCCGTCCCATCGCCGGCACGGTGCTGCTGCTGGGCGCCGTCGGGCAGCTGCAGTTCGAGGTGGTGGCGCACCGGCTGGAGCACGAATACGGCGTCAAGGCCCGCATCACGGGCAGCAGCTACAACGTGGCGCGCTGGGTGACCTGCGCGCCCGAGGACGGCGGCGAACAGGAACTCAAACGCTTCATGGACGCCAATGCCCACCGCGTGGCGCTGGACGCGGTGGATGCGCCCACGGTGCTGCTGGACCACATGGCCACGCTGCGTGCGGTCGAAGGCAATTGGCCGAAGATCAAATTCCACGCGATGCGCGAGCACGCGGGCCTGGTGTTCCACAAGGGCGTCTGATGGCAGCGGCAGGCGCGCCCGGCATGCGCCCTGAAGACCTGGAGCGCCTGTTCAGCGTGAAGATGCCCTACGGTAAGTACCAGGGCCGCGCCATTGCCGACCTGCCCGGCAACTACCTGAACTGGTTTGCTCGCGAGGGTTTCCCCCGCGGCGACCTGGGACGCCTCATCGCGCTGATGCACGAAATCGACCACAACGGCCTGGGCGAGCTGCTCGCGCCACTGCGGGCGCGCCACCGCCCGCCCGGCTGAGGCCGGTTCAGGCAGCGATCAGGCGCTCGACCACTTTCGGATAGATCTGGTGCTCCTGCGCCAGCACGCGGGCGGCCAGCGCCTCGGGCGTGTCGCCCGGCAACACGGGCACCACGGCCTGGTCGAGGTATTCGCCGTGGTCCAGCTCGGCCGTCACGCGGTGCACCGTGCAACCCGCAAAGCGGCAGCCGGCTTCGATGGCGCGCCGATGGGTGTGCAGGCCCGGAAAGGCCGGCAGCAGGCTGGGGTGGATGTTGACCAGCCGCCCCGCGTAATGCTGGACAAAACCGGGCGTGAGAATGCGCATGAAACCCGCCAGCACCACCAGCGCCGGGTGGTGGCGGTCGATCTCGGCCATCAGCGCCGCGTCGAAGGCCTCGCGCGAATCGAAGGTCTTGTGGTCCAGCGCGGCGGTGGGGATCCGGTGCTCGCGGGCCATCGCCAGGCCGGCTGCATCCGACCTGTTGCTGACGACAGCCGCCACGCGGGCGCCATGGCGCTCGGCCCAGCGCCCTTTGAGCGACGCATTGACGATGGCGGCCATGTTGGAGCCGCTGCCAGAGATGAGAATGACGATGTTTTTGTCCACGGCCCTGATTGCAGCCACCCGCCAGTCGGGGCCGCCAAGTGTAGCGACCCGCCCATGACCCTCGACTTCCGCACCCGCCCCCTTTCCCCCGCCGAAGCCCGCGTGCTGGCCACCCTGATGGAGAAAGCCCGCACCGTGCCCGACAGCTACCCGCTGTCGCTCAACAGCCTGCAAAGCGGCTGCAACCAGAAATCGTCGCGCGAGCCGGTGATGAATCTCGGCGAAGCCGAGATCACCGACGCCATCGACGGCCTGCGCGACCTCAGCCTGGTGATCGAATCCAGCGGCAACCGCGTGCCGCGCTATGAACACAACTTCCAGCGGGCCGTGGGCGTGCCCGAACAGTCGGCCGTGCTGCTGGGTTTGCTGATGCTGCGCGGCCCGCAGACGGCGGGCGAGTTGCGCACCAACGCCGACCGCTGGTACAGGTTCCTGGACATCGCCTCCGTCGACGCCTTCCTCGACGAACTGCAGGAACGTGCCGAGGAAAAAGGCGGGCCGCTGGTGGTCAAGCTGCCCCGCGCGCCAGGCGCCCGCGAACAACGCTGGGCGCACTTGCTGTGCGGCCCGGTGGACCTCTCATCGCCGGCAGCGAGCAGCGCCCCAGCCGGCGATACCGCGCTGGCCGAGCGCGTGACCACCCTGGAGAACACCGTTGCCACCCTCCAGGCCCAACTGGCCGATCTGCGCGAACAACTGGGCATGTCGCAGCCCGGACAGCCCTAAAACGAACGGCCGTGCGAAACTCCGCGGATCGGGCCGCCACCGCCGGCGGCTGTCGATCACCCGACCACGGAGACAAGCATGGATTTGGCATTCACGCCGGAAGAACTGGCATTCCGCGATCAGATTCGCAGTTGGGTCAAAGCCAACCTGCCTGCGGACATTGCCCACAAGGTCCACAACGCCCTGCGCCTCTCACGCGACGACATGCAGCGCTGGGCCAAGATCCTGGGCAGCAAGGGCTGGCTGGGTTATGGATGGCCCAAGGAATTCGGCGGCCCCGGCTGGACCGCCGTGCAGAAACACCTGTTCGAAGAGGAATGCGCCCTGGCCGGCGCGCCGCGCATCGTGCCTTTCGGGCCGGTGATGGTGGCCCCGGTGATCATGGCCTTTGGCAATGCCGAACAGCACCAGCGTTTTCTGCCCGGCATCGCCAGCGGTGAAGTGTGGTGGAGCCAGGGCTACAGTGAACCGGGCTCGGGTTCGGACCTGGCCTCGGTCAAGACGCGCGCCGAACGCCAGGGCGACCACTACCTCGTCAACGGCCAGAAGACCTGGACCACGCTGGGCCAGTACGGCGAGTGGATCTTCTGCCTGGTGCGCACCAGCACCGAAGGCAAGCCGCAGACCGGCATCAGCTTTCTGCTGATCGACATGAAGTCACCCGGCGTGACGGTGCGGCCGATCAAGCTGCTCGACGGGGAGTGCGAGGTCAACGAAGTCTTCTTCGACAACGTCAAGGTACCGGCCGAAAACCTGATCGGCGAGGAAAACAAGGGCTGGACCTACGCCAAGCACCTGCTCAGCCACGAGCGCACCAACATCGCCGACGTCAACCGCGCCAAGCGCGAGCTGGAGCGCCTCAAGCGCATCGCCAAGGCCGAGGGCGTCTGGGACGACGCGCGGTTCCGCGATCAGATCGCGCTGCTCGAAGTCGACATCGTGGCGCTGGAAATGCTCGTGCTGCGCGTGCTCTCGGCCGAAAAATCGGGCAAAAACCCGCTGGACATTGCCGGCCTGCTCAAGATCAAGGGCAGCGAAATCCAGCAGCGCTACGCCGAGCTGATGATGCTGGCCGCCGGCCCGTTCAGCCTGCCCTTCATCGAAGAAGCCATGGAAGCCGGCTGGCAGGGCAACTTCCCGGGTGGCGTGGTGGCCAATGCGCCGCTGGCGTCGACCTACTTCAACATGCGCAAGACCACCATCTACGGCGGCTCCAACGAAGTGCAGCGCAACATCGTCGCGCAGACGGTGCTGGGATGATTTTCCGCCGGGCCGCCCCTGGGAAAATCGCGCCCCCTTGGGGGGCAGCGAACCCGGGGTGAGCGTGGGGGCTCAAATTTCTGGAGATTCAAATGGACTTCAATTTTTCCGACGACCAGGAACAGCTGCGCGACGCGGTGCGCAAATGGGTCGACAAGGGCTACGATTTCGAGCGCCGCCGTGGCATCGTCAAGGCGGGCGGTTTTGACCGCGCGGCGTACAACGAACTGGCCGAACTCGGTCTGGGTGGCCTGTACATCGGCGAAGACGACGGCGGCCTGGGCATGGGCCCGGTCGAGGGCATGGTGGTGATGGAAGAGCTGGGCCGCGGCATCGTGCTGGAGCCGCTGGCGCAGACCCTGATCACCGGCGGCGTGATCGGCGCTTACGGCGGCACCGAGGTGAAGGCCGCCTGGCTGCCGAAGATCGCGGCGGGCGAGGCCCTGGTGGTGCTGGCGCAGCAGGAGCGTGGGGCGCGGTACCGGCTCGACGTCTGCAAGACCACGGCCACCCAGACCGGCAGTGGCTGGACGGTCAACGGCACCAAGAGCGTGGTGCCCGCCGGTGATCAGGCCGATGCCTGGCTGGTGCCGGCCACGGTCAACGGGCAGATCGCTCTCTTTCTGGTCGAGCGCAGCGCCAGCGGCGTGAGCACACAAGGCTACGGCACGCAGGACGGCGGTCGCGCGGCCGAGGTGACGCTGCAGAACGCGCCCGCCACCCTGGTGACCTCCGACGGCCTGCCGGCGCTGGAGCACGCGGTGGACATCGGTATCGCCGCCATCTGTGCCGAAGCCGTGGGCGTGATGGACAAGACCATCGCGGTGACGGCGGAATACCTGAATACGCGCAAGCAGTTCGGCGTGGTCATCGGCAGCTTCCAGGCCTTGCGCCACCGTATCGCCGACATGAAGATGCAGCTCGAACTGGCCCGTTCGATGAGCTATTACGCCAGCCTCAAGCTCAATGCCCCGGCCGACGAGCGCCGCCGCGCGCTCTCGCGCGCCAAGGTGCAACTGGGCCAGAGCATGCGCTACGTGGGCCAGCAGGCGGTGCAACTGCACGGCGGCATCGGCGTGACCGACGAGTACATCGTCAGCCACTACTTCAAGAAGCTCACCCAACTGGAAATGACCTTCGGCGACACCCTGCACCACCTGGGCGAGGTGTCGGCGCGCATGGAGGACACGGCCGGGGTGTTTTCCTGAACACCCCCCTGCGCCGCTGACGCGGCTTTCCCCCGCTCTGGCGCGCCGCAACGCGGCGCTGGGCAGGGGGACGGCACCTGGGGCCGGCGAAGCCGGACCCTCGTCGCCCTGGTGACGCAGACACTTGGCGCCGAACAGGGAGATGGGCTCCTGCGCCACTTTCACCCTGCTCTCTTCGGGGCAGCGGCAGCCCACCTATCATCCGCGCCATGAATTCCGCCGTATCGCCCGCCTCGTCCCGCCAACTGCTGTGGCTGGTCGCGGTGGGTTTTTTCATGCAGACGCTGGACGCCACCATCGTCAACACCGCCCTTCCCGCCATGGCGCGCAGCCTCGGCGAAAGCCCGCTGGAGATGCAGGCGGTGATCGTCTCGTACGCGCTCACCATGGCGGTGGTCATCCCGGCCTCGGGCTGGGTGGCCGACCGCTTCGGCACCCAGCGCGTGTTCTTCACCGCCATCGTGCTGTTCACCCTGGGCTCGGCCGCCTGCGCCGCCTCGCCCAGCCTGCACTGGCTGGTGGTCGCGCGCGTGCTGCAGGGCCTGGGCGGCGCCCTGCTGCTGCCGGTGGGCCGCCTGGCGGTGCTGCGCGCCTACCCGCGCGAGCAGTTTCTGGAAGCCATGAGCTTCGTCGCCATGCCGGGCCTGATCGGTCCGCTGGTCGGTCCCACGCTCGGCGGCTGGCTGGTGGAAGCCGCGTCCTGGCACTGGATCTTCCTCATCAACCTGCCTGTGGGCGTGCTCGGCGCACTGGCCACCCTGCGCTACATGCCGGGTGGTCGCTCGGAACGGCCGCCCGCGTTCGACGCGGGTGGCTACACGATGCTGGTGGTGGCCATGCTGGCCCTCTCGCTGGCCCTGGACGGACTGGGTGGCCTGGGCATGAAACACCTGCTGGTGCTGTTGCTGCTCCTGCTGGGGCTGGCCGCCCTCACCGCCTACTGGCTGCACGCCGCGCGCGTGCCCGCCCCCCTGTTCACGCCCCGGCTGTTTTCGCTGCAGAGCTTCCGGGTCGGGCTGCTGGGCAACCTGTTCGCGCGCATCGGTTCCGGTGCCATGCCTTACCTGATTCCCTTGCTGATGCAACTGGCCATGGGCTACAGCCCGGCCCAGGCCGGCATGCTGATGCTGCCGGTGGCACTCGCCGGGCTGGGCATGAAGCGCCTGGTCACGTCCATCATCGGCCGCTGGGGCTACCGCCGCGTTCTGATCGGCAACACGCTGGCCCTGGGGGCCATGATCGCGGGCTTCGCACTCATGACGCCCGACCAGCCGCTGTGGCTGCGCGTGTTGCAGATGGCGATGTTCGGCGCGGTCAATTCGATGCAGTTCACGGCCATGAACACCGTCACGCTCAAGGATCTGGACCCGGCCCACGCCAGCGGCGGCAACAGCATGCTGTCGATGGTGCAAATGCTCGGCATGGGCATGGGCGTGAGCGTGGCCGCCACGCTGCTGGCCGCTTTCGGACCTTGGCTGGGCGTTTCCGCCAGCGCCGCGGGCCCGGACGCCCTGCCCGCGTTCCGCGCAGCGCTGGGCGCCATCGGTGCCGTCACCATGCTGTCGGCCGGCATCTTCTGGCAATTGCAGCCCGAGCCGCCCCGCCCCGACGACGACCGCCGTGCCGGCGAATCGCGCGCGGAGCACTGAACCGACTCACGGCGGCCGAGCGCCCGCCGTCAGGCGTGCAGCCGCGACGACTTGGGCAGATGCGCCATCAGAAACTCCATCTGATCCGCCAGGATGCGGCGGTTGCGCAGGATGAAGTCTTCCCACAGGCTGGGCACATAGGGCGTGTACAGCAGCGCCATGTGCGCCTGCTCGGGCGTGCGGTTGCCCTTGCGGTGGTTGCACGAACGGCAGGCCGTGACCACGTTCATCCAGTGGTCGCGCCCCTGCTGGGCCAGCGGCCGGATGTGCTCGCGCGTCAGCTCGTCTTCGTGGAAAGGGTTGCCGCAGTACGCGCACACGTTGCGGTCGCGCGCGAACAGCTTGGGATTGGTGAGCGTGGGGTAGAGCTCGAAAGGGTTGATGGCCGGCACGCCCTTGGTGCCGATGATCGAGTTGACGGTGACGATGGACTGCCGCCCGGTGAGCGCGTTGTGCCCGCCATGGAACACCGCGATCTCTGCGCCCATCTCCCAGCGCACCTCGTCGGCGGCGTAGTGGAGCACGGCTTCCTCCAGGCTGATCCACGATTGCGGCAGCCCCTGGGCAGAGAGCTTCAAGACCTTCAAGACCCACTCCTTCGAAGCAGAGACCGGCAAAGCCCGGCTGCACCGACCGGGCAACCGGTGCGCCCGGATCGCCGAAAATTCCGCGACCCGAAAGCGCTGTCTTGTATGCCAATATAGCGTGCCTTTTTGGCGTCGCCTTGACACAACATTAACCGAGCTTTGCGCTCGGTTTTTTGTGGTTCGGATGGAACATAGAAATGTTCCAGACCATGCCGCGAGATATGCCATAGGCATCGGCAACGACGGACTTAGGCCAGCCATACCAAACGAGGTAGCGCACCTCAAGACGAGTGCGATCTGATATCCGAGGTGGACGCCCCCAAACAGCGCCGCGCGCGATCGCCGCACGCACACCCGCCCGAGTACGTTCGCGGATCATCGACCGTTCGAGCTCGGCCACAGCGCCGAGCACCTGCAAGGTGAACTGACCAATAGGGTTCGACGTGTCAATCGGCTCAGTGAGGCTCTTAATCGACGCGCCGGCCTGCTTAACCTGGTCGATGATGGTCAGGAGGTCGGAGAGGCTACGGGCCACCCGATCCAGCTTCCAGACCACCAAGGTATCTCCCTGTCTTAGGGATGCGATGACCTGGCGCAGTTGCGGCCGTGGTCCGACACCGCTGCTCTTATCTTGATAGATCTGCTTGACGCCTGCGCCCTTGAGAGCATCAAGCTGAAGAGCGGTGTCCTGATCGATGGTGGACACCCTTGCATAGCCTACAAGCACGCCTGTTCCTCCTTGCGGAAAAGTCTAGGCGGACCGTCATCAAAGGATAGCCGGAAAAACAGGGGAAACAGGTAAGCGGTGCACGCTCCACGGTCCCCGTCCACTCGCACTACACCCGCTCGCACAGAGCCTGTTCGCACTCCGATCACTCGCACAAATCCCACTCGCACTTCGTGTCTACGTGGAATTTGTGTCTACGTGATCTGCGTGTCTTCACAGGCTCTGTGTCTACGCGGGTTCCGTGTCTACGTGGCCGGTGCCCGTTCCGCTTTTGGCTTTGATGTGGAGGTCATTGGACATTGCCAGGTTGACATGGGGCCTGCCGCCCCATACCCCTGCCCCCAACCCTTCGGGCCGGACCTAACCGGTCCTTTGGGTCCCCCGGTCTGTCTTCAGAGAGCGGGTTTTCGGTGGACCCAGGCGATCAGATCGGCGTCGCGTGGATCAGAGGGCCGCAGGGAGCCCGTGACGTTACGAGGCTGGTCTAGGGTTGCCGATGGCTTGTCGGGCTGCTGCTGGGCCGGCTGGGCCTGTTGCTGGGCTTGCTGCTGCGGTTGCTGCCAGTCCACAAAGTAGCCATTGGCTGCAATGTCGCGGCACAGGCCGTCATCGACGTCCATGCGGGTTGCCTGCTGGGTGTAGCACCGGCAATCGTTGCCGAAGGTCAGGCAAGCGGCCGGGTACGGTGCGGTGCTGGGCTTGGTGACCTCATCGTAGCGGGGCGCTGTGTGCGGCAGACCTGGAACGCGAGGTGCCCAGCCTTCGTACCAGTTAGGCGCGGCGCTGGCCATCGGCCGGGCTTGCTGCTGCTGCTGGGTTCCCTGAGATGGGGATATGGCTGATGGGTCTTTGCCGCGATCGGATGCGGGAGTGTGGAGGTACGTCAGTTTCTGCCACGCGATCCAGCCGGCTGCGAGAAGGCCGAGAGGAAGCAGCATCAGCACAATGACCTTCGCCGGGATCCGCACCTTAACGGTGTGGACCTCAGCGCTTTTGTACCAGGTGTAGACCTCTTTCGGGTACCGGAACTGGCTCTCGATACTGTCTTTGCGAGTCGTGATGCAGTTGGCCTTCACGCCCTTCCATTCGTGGATCGTCGCCCAGCGCGATCCGAACTTGCGCATCAGGTGCTTGTGGGTCTCGACCAGGTTGCGGACGTTGCTATCGACCAATGCAGGTGCCTGCGTGACCAGGTAGATGTCGTAACCCTTGTGGCGGTGGGTCTCGAGGGCAGCGACGTAATCGGGCACCTTGGAGCCCACCGCTCGATTGCGGAACAAGCGCTGAGCCTCATCAATAACGATGATTGAGCCGACGGGCAACGTGTTCCAGTTGGCCGGGTCGGTCATGTGCGGCGCGGAAGGATCGGCGCTATCGTTGCCGAACAGTTCCCAGGGCAACAGCAGGTCCTTGACGCCGGAATAGTAGACCGGTCGCTTCTCAGCCTGGCGGCGGCGCTCGACCTCCCAGAGCAGAAGCAGAGTCTTGCCGTTGCCAGGTGCGCCAGTAATCAACGTGATGGCCATATCAGGAGCCCCCGCCCTTGGTCACCATGCTGGTGAGCTTGCCATCGGTGAGGCCCTTGACCAGCAGGCGGGCCATGAATGCGCTGGCCAGGATGTTGATGCAGGTGCCGACCTGGAGCACGCCGGCGAGCTGAACGACGGTGGAGCCGAGGCCACCGAGTCGGGCCAGTGTTTGGTCTTTGGCGGTGGTCAGCATGAGGTCGATACCGGTGTACGTCACGTAGCCGATACCGAGGCTGATGAGCACGCGGCCGACGAGGGTTCCGGCACCTTGAATCAATGCGCCCAGAAGCGCGGCGATGAAGAGAGGCATATCAGACCTTCACAACAATGAAAGCTGCAGCAAGCAGGGAGAAAGCAACAGCTATGGCACCCATGGCGGAAAGAGCGGTGCAGAGCTGACTGAGTGGGATAACGATGGTCTTCCCCAGGACAGGGATGCCGATATCGGATGGACAGCCACCGCCGAATGGGTTTGTTTGATCGAGGACGCCTACGTCCTTGAACTCAGCGTTTGAGCGGGGATGGTCTGTACCGTTGCCACCGCCGAGGGCAGCTTGGCCGACGCCGAGCACACTATTTGCAGGGTCCACCTTCAGAGCACAGAGTTGCTCATTCGCGGCCCTGGCCGTGGCGCACTGGACGGCATCGCCAGTGCACTGGAAAGAGCCGGAGCAGTCACCGCCGAAAGAGGAGTCGACACAGTGCGCGGACGTCGGGTTCTGCTTGCAAAAGTCGTCCTTGGACTCTTCCTTTGTCTCGGTTTTTGTGGTGCTACCGCCACCGTTACCACTGCTCGTGGTGGTCTCGGTCGTGGTGGTGCACTTGCCGTCTTTGCAAGTGGTTGATGACGTGCTGTTTGATGAGCCGGTCTCGGAGCCAGTCGTGTTGCCTTCGCCGTCCTTTGTCGTGGTCGTGTTGTTGCTGTTGTTACTGGTATTCGTCTTGGACTCGGAGCACTTCAGGCAAACGTGCTGGCCGTTGACCGTGCCAGGACAGAGCCCCGTCTTACACGTGCGCGGCACGTCGTCCTTAAGAGGCGGATCGTCGGGAGGTGAATTGTTGGATGTCGGAGGGGAGCCGGGACCACCACTCGGAGAGCCAACGCACGACACACCAGTAGAAATCAAAGGACCGGAGGCAAACCACTTGCCCGAAGTGGGGTCTTTGCCGGAGAAAGATGGATAGACCTTGCAACTGTTGAAACACAGGAGCCCACCTGTGTAGCCAGCACCGCCCTGATACTGACCCTCACCGGCGACGGTAGAGCCAAGAGGCGCGGGACACTCAGGAGGCTTGCATTGACCGTCCTTGAGAACTTGACCCTCAGGGCACTTGCAGACGCCATTCGTCAATGTCTGACCGCTGGGGCACTGTGTCGGGGGGTCATAGGGCACAACGCATTCATTCCCGACCTTGACCTGACCTGTAGGGCAGTTGGGGTCCTGCGGATCACCCGGGCCGTAGTCCACCGGGATACAGACGCCCATAAGCTCGCTGTACACATAGCCGACCCTGCACTGGGGGGGCGGCTGGCACGCGCCGTCTTTTTCGATGTAATCAAGAAAACACTGACAAGACATCGGGGCCGACAACCAGCTATTAGCTGGGCACACCTGCACGACGCGAGAGCTAAGAGCCTGGTTGCCAATGACGGCGTAGTTACAGCGCGGATTAGAGCCGCTGTACGTAATACCCAAAAAAGAACGAGCCGTGTAAACACGGCACGCAGTCTCCATATCAGTGCGCCAGCCATCCTCAGCAGTGATGAGAGATGACCGCCACTCTGTTTGCGATGTCGAAGGCAGGAGAGCCCAAGCAGAGGATGCAAAAAAGAGAGCGAGCGCGCATGCAATCAGGCGGAAAAGATGAGCCATGCTGCCCCCACCAGTGCAATCACGATCCAGATACCACCTACGTCCGCCATGCTTCCTCCAGCTGCTTACCAATGCACACGGGCCCATGTGCATCAGAAAGCATCCGGTCAGAACGCGCGGCGCACCCACTTGTAGAGGGCGATGCCGACGAAGACCAGGACCACAGCGGCGCCAATGGCCATCACTGCGGTCTTGGCTGCGGCAATCTCGGCATCGATTTCGGTGGTGTCGATGGCAGCATGGGCCATCGCGGTGCCAACCAGGGCGCCCAGGACGAGGGCGCCTTGGGACACACGGCTGTAGCCGCGGCGGATCAGTTCGTTGGTTTTCTTCATGGTGATGGTTCCTTTTCAGGTTTCAGGGTCGCCGCCATTAAGGGCTTTGATCGCTGCGCGCGCCGTGAAGGCCGCAGCCCAAACGGTGAGAATCGCAACGCTCAAAAGACCACCTTCCGTGGCGGACATGCGGAAGGGGGATGCAGTGGCTCCCTGGTGCTCAGCGAGCGTCAGGAGCACGTAATCGGTTGGCTCACACTCGACCGCGCTTGTCACGACGAGCGTGGATTCAGGCGTGATGGAAAGACAGCGCATCAGAGGTCAGCCCGGTGCAATTGATCGAGGTCCACGACCATCGGTCGATGCCATGGCTCGGTGTGGTCTTCGATCAGTTGAGCGCAGGATTCGAGGTCCTGCACTACCCCGGCTTCGCGCAGCAACATGACCCATTCCGGCTGCCCGTCGATGAACGACGGGGCCAGGAACTGGCCCGTGGTGCCGGACTGGATCACGCAGCGCATCACGCGGCCTTTTGCGCGGCCTGGGGCCGGATGGCGAGCAGTGTGAGCTTGGTCGTGTTGTCAGAGCCGGCCACCACGTCGAAATCACATTCGACCGGGATGCCGGTGAGAGGCCAAGAATTTTTCAGGTGCTTCCACTTGTCGAATTCGCCCGAGGTGCCGAGCTTGAAAGGTCGCGTCACGACGCCGAGGCTTTCGCCGAACGAGCTTTCGCCGAGATCCACAGAAAGGTGGAACTTCGTGCTGTCGAAACCTCGACCGTCAATCTCGCCTTTGCTGGTTTGGATGCCGTGGAGGACGGCTTTGCTGGACATGCGCATGATGGTTTTTCCTTTAAGCGGCCTGGTACACGCTGAATCCCGGGCGGCCTGTCCCGGAGCGAGAAACGTCTTTGAAGCACTGTTCGTAGAAGGCGCGAACCTCTGTCGGTTTGAACTTGGCCAGGCGACCGGGCAGCTTTGCGCCTTCGAGCATGTCAACGAGCGCATCAGCGCCGACATGGCGGAACACGAGAGCAGCGGTCGCAAGCGCGGTTTGCGAGAACCAACGCACATTGCGGGTTACTTCGGCTTTGATGGTCTCGACCGGCAAACGCTGCTGAACCTTGATGGGCTCGGGCACCGCTTGGCCTTCGGCTTCGCGCAGAACCTGGGCATGCCATTCACTGGCGCCAGCGAAGTAATCGGCCGGTCGATTGAGAACATCGGCATCGAGCACACGCAGCTTGTTGCCATAGCGAAGCTCGACCCGGACCCAAGGATTGCCGGACTCCCAGCCAAATAGCTGGTGACCTTTCTCGTAAACGTTGGTTTGCTTGCCGGCCTCACGGCTGCCGAAGTAGAAGGAGCGCTCGCGGTTGAGCGGCCAACGGCCAACCTGGTTGCACACTGGACGCTTGCCGTAAACGTCCATGAGCCCGGCCATGTAATCGCTGACTACACGGTCCATGCCGCCAGCGAAACCATCGAAGAAATCAAGCGCGAGATCAACGCGGGTAATCGTGGCTTCGGTCTTGCGCACGAGGTCGGCCAGCCGGTGGTTGAAGCCTGGACGAGCAAACGTGCAGGCCGTGCCGTACACGTTGGCATGAAGGGTGCTGGCTTGAGCTTGCTGACGCGGGCTGTCGCCGGAGGCGAGATAGCCCACCCAGCCGCACTCAACATCGTTGCGAACGATGCTCCAGCGGAAACGGTAGAAGTCATGGCCCTTGCGCACTTCAGGGCACACGCTGAAATCAGGCCCGAGGGCTTCGCACACTTGATCGGCCAGGGCCTTGGCTTGCGTGGAAACGGTGAAATCCGCGTCAGGCAGGGCGCGCAGCAACTCGGACATACGGTCCAAACGCAGGCGGTCTGCATAGCTCTGAGGCAGTGGGAACAGATCGTCAATCGCAGGAGCTGGAGCACGCTTCACCTTTGCGGTGAAGCGGACCCAATCGACATGGACCACCGAGGCTGTACGACGACGCTCAGCCTTGAGACGGACAGCAACTTCATTCCCATCCAGAACAAGGTCGGAAAGCTTGGCTCGGGTCATGCGTCAGACTCCGTGGAAACGTTCTCCCCGTGATTACCATCGGGGAGGGCTGACGCCCCGGCGCGGCCGGCGCCATCGCAAGCTCCCGCACCGGCCGCGCCGGTTGCTGCCGAGAAATCCGCAGGCGCACAGGTGCAGCGGCCGTCAACACCCTGGCAGAGACGCACGTTCCGCGAAGGCGCGGAAATGCGGCCATGGAGCGGACCGAGAAGGTCCAACTGCCACATTTCGAGACCGTCGGCGGTATCCCAGGCAGTGACGATGCGAGCGCAGCAAACCGTATGACCGATCCGGGCCTGAACGTGGGTCGGTTTGATCGTGATGCGCTCGCCACGGATGTGACCGATCACGATGGATAGGGCGTGGTCTGCGTGGGTGTAGGCGTAGGTCATGCGGCACCCAAAGCGCACCAGGCGCCACCAGTAACGAAGCCGATCGCGAATGCGAGAAGCAAGAAGCCCAAGTTCATGCCGCACCCCGCTGGTTTTCGAGGTGCAGGCGGACAGCCAGCCAGGCCAGGTAGTTGGTGCCCCCCGCCCTGGCCGCGACCTGGCCCGCCAAAGGTTGCTTCGCGGCTGTGACAGTGGGAGGGGGACTTAAGCGGATGGCCTCGACGAACTCAGCGTCGAGGATTTGGGAGACGGTGCGAAATGCCATCATTGGCCCCTGACCGGAGGAACCATGATCGAAGTACACGCCTTCACGTTCTGGGGGATCACAGCCATGGCCGTGATCGGAACGCTGCTCGCCCTTGCAAACCTGTTCGTGAAAGACAAGGCCGCAGAGGAAAAATCGAAGAAGTGGTATGTGCCGGAGCACCGGCCACCAGGTGAGGCGCCACCGGGGTACCGGTGGGTGCTGGTGAAAGACGAGTGAAGCATTGGCGGGCCCTTGACTCAACAAGGTGTTAAGCCTAGTAAAACCTCAACACCCTGTAAAGCCAAAACTCAACAGGGTGTGAAACAATCAGCCGCACCTTGACAAGGGGAACCAAACATGCCGCACACCATCGACCTACTGGAAAAAGCACTAGCAAAACAGAAGGCTGCAAGCTGGTGCCGTCAGTTCAACATCACTGAAGCCGCGATATCAGCAGCGAAGAAAAGAGGGCGCCTAAGCCCTACGCTAGCTGGGATATTTGCTATGGAAATGGGTGCAGACCCGATCTACTGGACTGCTGTTGCAGCAGCCGAAGCAGAACCGCCAGGACCACTAAGAGAACGACTAGAAAAATCCCTTGAGCGCCGCAAAACGGTGCTTTGATGACAGGCCTTTGCCTGCGACGATTGCCCCCATGAAAATCCTCCGAGGCCTCTGGAACCGCGACGCAGCCGCCCCGCACGGCTGCGCGCTGACCATCGGCAACTTCGACGGCGTGCACCGTGGTCACCAGGCCATGCTCGCCCTGCTGCAGAACGAGGCCCGCCACCGCGGCGTGCCCACCTGCGCCCTGACCTTCGAGCCCCACCCGCGCGACTTTTTCGCCGCCGTGCACCGCAAGCCCGAGCTGGCACCGGCCCGCATCGCCACCCTGCGTGACAAGCTGCTGGAGCTGGAACGCTGCGGCGTCGACCAGTGCGTGGTGCTGCCCTTCAACGCCCGGCTGGCGGCCCTGCCGCCGCAGGCCTTCATCGACGACATCCTGGTCAAGGCCCTGGGCGTGAAATACGTGCTGGTGGGCGACGACTTCCGCTTCGGCGCGCAGCGCGCGGGCGACTACGCCCTGCTCGACAGCGCCGGCCAGCGGCTCGGCTTCGACGTTGCCCGCATGCAAAGCTACGAGGTGCACGGCATCCGCGTCTCCAGCTCGGCCGTGCGCGAGGCGCTGGCCGCTGGCGACATGGACCGCACGGCCGCGCTGCTGGGCCGCCCCTACAGCATCAGCGGACATGTGGTGCACGGGCGCCAACTCGGGCGACAGTTGGCCGAGAGCCGACCCGGTGCGGGCGATGGCTTCCGCACCCTGAACCTGCGCTTCGCGCACTGGAAGCCGGCCGCCAGCGGCATCTTCGCCGTGCACGTGCACGGCCTGCACCCAGACCCGGACGCGCCGCCGCTCAACGGTGTGGCCAACCTCGGCATCCGCCCCTCGCTAGACCCCGACGACGTCAACGGCGGACGGGTGCTGCTGGAAACCCACTGCCTGGACTGGCCCGCCGAACTGGCCGCGCACCTGCCGCAGGGAGAGGCCTACGGTAAAATCATCCGGGTGGAACTGCTGCACAAACTGCACGACGAGCTCAAGTACCCCAGTCTCGACGCCCTGACCCAGGGCATCGCCAAAGACTGCGACGATGCGCGCGCGTTCTTCGCCTCCCTGCACGCGCAGACCCGCCGCCAGACCACGCGCGACCGAATTCAGGGCTGATCGCCGCCCGGTCGCCGCCCCCGACAGACTCAGGGCGAACGGTCCCTTCCTTTGTGCTCGCCTGTCCTGCCGTCCGGGCTTGAGTCTGTCGACACCCCGATCCCGAGATTCGAGACTCATCATGTCCGACCAGAAAACCCCCGCCAAATCCGAGGCGAAAGCCGACCCTTCGGGCGGCGCCTACCGCGCCACGCTCAACATGCCCGACACCCCGTTCCCGATGCGCGGCGACCTGCCCAAGCGCGAACCGGGCTGGGTGAAGGATTGGAACGAAGGCGGGCTGTACCAGCGCCTGCGGATGGCGCGTCGCGGCGCCCCACTGTTTGTGCTGCACGACGGCCCGCCCTATGCCAACGGCCAGATCCACATGGGCCACGCGGTCAACAAGGTGCTCAAAGACATGATCGTCAAGAGCCGGCAGTTGGCCGGCTTCGACGCGCAGTACATCCCCGGCTGGGACTGCCATGGCCTGCCGATCGAGAACGCCATCGAGAAAAAACACGGCCGAAATCTGAGCCGTGATGACATGCAGGCCAAGAGCCGCGCCTTCGCCACCGAACAGATCAGCCAGCAGCGCGAAGACTTCAAGCGCCTGGGCGTGCTGGGCGACTGGGAACGCCCCTACCTGACCATGAACCCCGGCAACGAGGCCGGCGAAATCCGCGCCTTCAAACGCGTGATCGAGCGCGGCTTCGTCTACCGTGGCCTCAAGCCGGTCTACTGGTGCTTCGACTGCGGCTCCTCGCTGGCCGAATTCGAGATCGAATACGCCGACAAACAGAGCGACACGCTGGACGTGGCCTTCGAGGCCGACGATCCGGCGAAGCTGGCCGCCGCCTTCGGCCTGGCCGCCCTGCCCGAGGGCAAGAGCGCCTTCGTCGTCATCTGGACCACCACCGCCTGGACCATCCCGGCCAACCAGGCGCTCAACGCCCATCCCGAACTGGACTACGCGCTGGTCGACACGCCGCGCGGTGTGCTGCTGCTGGCCGAGAGCCTGGTTGGCCCGTGCCTGGAGCGCTTCGGTCTTGAAGGCACCGTGCTGGCCACCGCCAAGGGCGAAGCCCTGGGCGGCCTGGCCTTCCGCCACCCGCTCTATGACGCCGACGCCGGCTACCGGCGCCTGTCACCGGTGTACCTGGCGGACTACGTGAGCGACAGCGACGGCACCGGCATCGTGCACTCGGCGCCCGCCTACGGTGTGGACGACTTCAACTCCTGCGTCGCCAACGGCCTGCCATACGACCAGATCCTGAACCCGGTGCAGGGCAACGGCACCTACGCGGCCGACTTCCCGCTGTTCGGCGGCCTGCACATCTGGAAGGCCGTGCCGGTCATCCTGGATGCGCTCAAGCTCGCCGGCCGGCTGATGGCCACCCAGCGCATCACCCACAGCTACCCGCACTGCTGGCGCCACAAGACGCCCGTGATCTACCGCGCCGCCGCGCAGTGGTTCGTGCGCATGGACGAAGGCGAAGGCGTGTTCACCCAGCCGGGCGCCAAACCCGCGAAGACGCTGCGCCAACTGGCTCTGGACGCCATCGACCACACCAGCTTCTACCCTGAGAACGGCCAGGCCCGGCTGCGCGACATGATCGCCAACCGGCCCGACTGGTGCATCTCGCGCCAGCGCTCCTGGGGCGTACCGATTCCCTTCTTCCTGCACAAGGACTCGGGCGAGCTGCACCCGCGCACCATGGACATCCTGGACCAGGCGGCCGACATCGTGGAAAAAGGCGGGATCGAAGCCTGGAGCCGGGTGACGGCCGAAGAGATCCTGGGCGCCGAGGACGCGCCGCACTACACCAAGAGCACCGACATCCTGGAAGTGTGGTTCGATTCCGGCTCCACCTTCTGGCACGTGCTGCGCGGCTCGCACGCCCACGCCTACCCGAACGGCGCCGCGCACGCCGAAGGCCCCGAGGCCGATCTCTACCTGGAAGGCCACGACCAGCACCGCGGCTGGTTCCACAGCTCGCTGCTGCTGGCCAGCGCCATCTACGGCCGCGCGCCCTACAAAGGGCTGCTGACGCACGGCTTCACCGTGGACAGCCAGGGCCGCAAGATGAGCAAGTCGCTGGGCAACGGCATCGACCCGCAGGAGGTCAACAAAAAGCTGGGCGCCGAAATCATCCGCCTGTGGGTGGCCGCGTCCGACTACTCCGGCGACATCGCCGGCGACGACAAGATCCTGGCCCGCGTGGTCGACGCCTACCGCCGCATCCGCAACACGCTGCGCTTCCTGCTGGCCAACACCAGCGACTTCGACCCCGCCACCGACGCCGTGCCGCTGGACCAGATGCTGGAGATCGACCGCTACGCGCTGGCGCGTGCCGCCGAGCTGCAGGCCGAAATCCTGAAGCACTTCGACGTCTACGAATTCCACCCCGTGGTCAGCAAGCTGCAGGTGTACTGCTCGGAAGACCTGGGCGCGTTCTACCTCGACGTGCTCAAGGACCGGCTCTACACCACCGCGCCCAAGAGCCTGGCGCGCCGCAGCGCCCAGACCGCGCTGCACCAGATCACCCACGCCATGCTGCGCTGGATGGCGCCGTTCATGAGCTTCACGGCCGAAGAGGCCTGGCCGGTGCTGGCCGGTGTGCAGAGCCAGGGCTCGATCTTCTTCGAGACCTTCCTGTCCCTGCCCTCGCCGAACGAAGCGCTGCTGGCCAAGTGGTCGCGCATCCGCGCCATCCGCGACGTGGCCAACAAGGCCATCGAGGACCTGCGCGCCGAAGGCCAGGTGGGTGCTTCGCTGCAGGCCACGCTGACCATCACCGCCGGTGCCGACGATGCGGCCCTGCTGCGTTCGCTGGGCGCCGATCTGAAGTTCGTGACCATCACCTCGGCGGTCGCGGTGGTCGACGGTGACGCCCTGCACGTCGTGGTCAGCCCGAGCACGGCCACCAAATGCGAACGCTGCTGGCACTACGCCGACGACGTGGGCCAGCACGCCGCCCACCCCACGCTGTGCGGCCGCTGTGTCGGCAACCTGGCCGAAGCTGCCGGCAGCGGCAGCGGCGAAGTCCGCACGGTGGCCTGAACATGGCCAAGAACCGATCCTCCGTCTGGCCCTGGCTGGGCCTGAGCGCGGCCATCGTGCTGCTGGACCAGTTCACCAAGGTGCTCATCCTGGGCAACTACCGGCTCGGCGACAGCACCACCGTCACCAGCTTCTTCAACGTGGTGCGGGCCCACAACACCGGTGCGGCCTTCTCGTTCCTGGCCAACGCCGGGGGTTGGCAGCGCTGGGTGTTCATCGGCCTGAGCGTGGCGGTGGCGATCTTCGTGCTGTGGATGCTGCGCTCGCACCCGGGCCAGAAGCTGTTCGCGTTCGCGCTTTCGTGCATCCTGGCCGGAGCCATCGGCAACAACCTGATCGACCGCGTGGTGCACGGCTACGTGGTCGACTGGTTGGACTTCCACTGGGCCTTCCTCGGGGGCATCTTCCCAGGGGGTCACTTTCCGGCCTTCAACGTCGCCGACATGGCCATCACGGTGGGGGCGGCCTCGCTGATCCTCGACGAAATCCGGCGCGTGCGCCGCAGCAAATAAGCCCGACCTTGCCCGCGCCGCGGGCTTTTTGGGTAGTTGCAGGAATATTCGAGCGGTTGTATATTCCTCTCGGAATATGAAACATCTGCTCAACTTGCTGGCGGCGATCGCGCTGCTGGTCTGGGGAACCTATCTGGTGCGCACCGGCGTGCTGCGGGTCTTCGGCAGCAATCTGCGCCAGATCCTGGCCATCAGCACCGGAAACCGCTATTCGGCCGCGCTGTCGGGGTTGGGTGTCACGGCGCTGGTGCAGTCCAGCACCGCCACCGCCCTGATCGTGTCGGCGTTCGTCGGACAGGCCCTCATTCCCCTGTCGGCCGCCCTCGCCGTGATGCTGGGCGCCGATATCGGCACGGCCGTGATGGCGGTGCTGTTCTCCTTCGATCTGTCCTGGCTGTCGCCGCTGTTCATCTTCGTCGGCGTGACGCTGTTCATCGCGCGCCAGGGCACGCCGGTGGGCGACGTGGGCCGCGTATTCATCGGCCTGGGTCTGATGCTGCTGGCCCTGCAACTGGTGTCGGAAGCCACGCACGTGCTCACCCGCAACCCGGCGGTGCAACTGATGCTGCAGTCGCTCAGCAGCGACCGCCTTCTGGAAATCCTGGTCGGCGCCACGCTGGCCGTGCTGTCCTATTCCAGCCTGGCGGTGGTGCTGCTGACCGCCACCCTGGCCATCAACGTGGTGGGCATCGACGTGGCCATGGGTCTGGTGCTCGGCGCCAATCTGGGCAGTGGCCTGCTGGCGGTCATCACCACGGCCGGCGCCTCGCGCCACACTCGCCAGGTGCCGCTGGGCAACCTGCTGTTCAAGGCCATGGGCGTGGCCATCGCCATCCCGCTCATTCCCTACTGGCTGCGGGCAGCGACGCCCTGGGTCAGCGACCCGGCGACGCAGACGGTGCTGTTCCACCTGAGCTTCAACCTGCTGGTCGGCCTGGTCTTCATCGGCTTCACTGCCCCGGTGGCGCGCTGGGTGGAGAGGGTCTTTCCGGTCCACGCAGGCCAGCAGCTGCACCGGCCCAACCACCTCGACCCGTCGGCGCTGGCCACCCCGTCGCTGGCCATTTCCTGCGCCGCGCGCGAGGCCTTGCACCAGGCCGACGTGGTGGAAACCATGCTGCGCGGCGTGATGACCGTGATCCGCCACAACGACCTGCAGCTCTCGCAAGACCTGCGCAAGCTCGACGACACGGTCGACGGCCTGTATTCGGCGATCAAGTACTACCTCACCAAGCTCTCGCGCGAGCAGCTCAGCGAGGCCGAAAGCCGCCGCTGGACCGACATCATCAGTTTCACCATCAACATGGAACAGATCGGCGATACGGTGGAACGCGCGCTGCTGGACATCGAGGACAAGAAGATCCGCAAGGGCCGCGATTTTTCCGAGGCAGGCCTGGCCGAAATCGCCGAACTGCACAGCCGCCTGCTGGACAACCTGCGCCTGGGCATGAGCGTCTTCCTCAACGGCGACGTGCGCGACGCACAGAAGCTGCTGGAGGAAAAGGCGCGCTTTCGCGACCGCGAGCGCGAATGCGCGCAGGCCCACCTGCTGCGCCTGAGCGACAAGACCCTGCAAAGCATGGAGACCAGTTCGCTGCACATCGACCTGCTCAGCGAGCTCAAGCGCATCAACTCCAGCATCTGCTCCATCGCTTACCCGATCCTGGACTCGGTGGGCGCGCTGGCCCCTGACCGCCTGCGCAGGGACGCCGACCCCACGGGCCTGCGGCCCTGACGCCCCTGTGCTAACCTGCCGGCCCCGCCACCGGCGCCGGTGGCCTTTCCCTGGAGACACTCATGCCCGGCCTGCTGCCCCACATCGACCCTGACGGTCTGCTCGAATTTTCGGTCGTCTACACCGATCGCGCGCTCAACCACATGTCGCGCCGCTTCCAGGGCGTGATGAACGACATCTCCACCCTGCTCAAGCGCGTCTACGGTGCCCATTCGACGGTGCTGGTACCCGGCAGCGGCACCTTCGGCATGGAAGCCGTGGCCCGCCAGTTCGCCCAGGACCGCCATGTGATGGTCATCCGCAACGGCTGGTTCAGCTACCGCTGGACGCAGATCTTCGACATGGGGCGCATTCCGGCCAGCCACACTGTGCTCAAGGCCCGCCCCACCGGCAGCGACGCTCAGGCGGCCTGGGTGCCCTGCCCCATCGACGAAGTGACGGCGGCCATTGCCCGCGAAAAACCCGCGCTGGTGTTCGCCCCGCACGTCGAGACCGCCGCCGGCATGATCCTGCCCGACGACTACCTCCAGGCCGTGGCCGACGCGGTGCACGCCGTCGGTGGCCTGTTCGTGCTGGACTGCATCGCCTCGGGCGCGATGTGGGTCGACATGAAGGCAACCGGTGTGGACATCCTGATCTCGGCCCCACAAAAGGGCTGGAGCAGCTCGCCCTGCTGCGCCATGGTCATGCTCAGCGAGCGCGCCCGCCAGGCCATCGACGCCACCCAGAGCACCACCTTCGCGGCCGACCTGAAGAAATGGCTGCAGATCATGGAAGCGTACGAAGGCGGTGGCCACGCCTACCACACCACCCTGCCCACGGACGCGCTGCAACGCCTGCGCGACACCATGAAGGAAACCGAGGCTTATGGCTTCGAGCGGGTGCGCAACGAACAGATCGAACTGGGCCGCCGCGTGCGTGAACTGCTGGAGCGCCACGGCTTCGCCAGCGTGGCCGCGCCAGGCTTCCAGGCCCCTGGCGTGGTGGTCAGCCACACCACCGACCCGGGCGTGCAGAGCAGCCAGAAATTCCTCGCCGCCGGCCTGCAGACCGCGGCCGGTGTGCCGCTGCAGTGCGACGAAGGGCCTGCGTTCAAGACCTTCCGCATCGGCCTGTTCGGCCTCGACAAGTGGCACGACGTGGACAGCACGCTGGCGCATCTGGAGCAGGCGCTGGCCCAGGTAGCGCCCGCGCCCGCCACGGCCTGAGGTGTTGGCCCGCCCCCACAGTGCGGGGGCGGTTTTTCAGCGCGATGCACAAATAGTGCACAGCCTTCACAGCCCGTTTCAGGCCCGGGTGAAAAACCCTCTTAGGATGAAGAGGCAGTCTCGGCGCACGCCATGGTCCCCATGAAGTCGCCGGGTTTGCGAATGCAATCTCTGCCAATCTTCAAGGAGGATCACATGAAAAAGGCAATCGGCATTGTCGCCACCACGATGATCATGGGCCTGTCGGCCGCTCAGGCGCAAGGTCTCTACGGCGAAATCGCCTACCAATCCCTCGATTTCGACACCAAGACCAACCCGGCGGCGGTGCGCCTGATCGGCGGTTACGAAATCACCCCCCACATCGCCGTCGAAGGCATGCTGGGTCTGTCGGCCAAGAAGGGCAAGGAAACCGTGGACGGCATCCCGGTCTCCCTCAAGGTCAAGGAACTGTGGGGCGTGTACGCCAAGCCCAAGTTCAAGGTCGGTGAATCGCTGGAGCTGTTCGCTCGCCTGGGTTACGCCGGCGCGAAAGCCAAGGCCACGGCGACCGCCTTCGGCTACACCGCTTCGGCCACCGTCAAGGACGACGACTTCTCCTACGGCGTCGGCCTGAGCTACGCGATCACCCCGCAGATGTCGATCACGGCGGACTACCTGAAGATCAGCGATGTCGACGGTTTCGCCATCGGCCTGGGCTGGCGCTTCTGAGCCTGACGCGCTCGGCACAAAACCAAGGGCTGCCACGGCAGCCCTTTTTTGTGCCTGCGGAACGGCCGCAGGTCAGGGCAGCAACACCGTGCAGCCGGTGGTCTTGCGCGCCTCCAGGCTTTCGTGCGCCAGGCGCGCGTCGGTCAGGGCAAAACGCTGATCGATGCGGATCTGCACCTGGCCACTGCCCACCACCTGAAACAGGTCGTTCGCCATGGCCTGGGTGCGTTCACGGCTGTTGATGTGGGTGAACAGCGTCTGCCGGGTCACATAGATTGAACCCTTGGGCCCCAGGATGCCGGGCGCGAACGGCGGCACCGGACCGCTGGCATTGCCGAAGCTGACCATCAGCCCGAACGGGCGCAGGCAGTCGAGCGAACCGTCCCAGGTGTCCTTGCCCACCGAGTCGTACACCACCTTCACGCCCTGGCCCGCGGTGATGTCCTTGACGCGCTCGGCAAAGTTTTCGGTCCGGTAGTTGATGGTGAACTCGGCACCGTGCGCCTCGGCCAGTGCGCACTTCTCGTCCGAGCCCGCGGTGCCGATCAGGCGCAGCCCCAGGGCCTTGGCCCACTGGCAGGCGATGAGGCCAACCCCGCCGGCCGCCGCATGGAACAGCACGAAGTCACCCGGCTCCAGACCCTCCACCGGACGGCAGCGGCGCAGCAGGTACTGCGCGGTCAGCCCCTTGAGCATCATGGCCGCACCGGTCTCGAAGTCGATGGCGTCGGGCAACTGGCAGACATTCATCGCCGGCATCACCCGCAGATCGCTGTAGCTGCCCGGCATGCCAGCGGCATAGGCCGCCCGGTCACCCGCCTTGAGGTGCATCACCCCGGGGCCGACCGCTTCGATCACCCCGGCGCCCTCCATGCCCAGCGTCAACGGCAACGGGTTCTGGTAAAGCCCCGTGCGCTGGTAGACGTCGATGAAGTTGAGGCCGACGGCCTCGTGGCGGATGCGCACCTCACCGGGCCCCGGCTCGCCAACCTCCACGGTGTCGACGACGAGTTGCTCGGGGCCCCCATGGGCGTGAATGCGCACGGCACGGCTGGTCTGGGTCATGACAGTCTCCTTGATTCACGGCAGCCCGGAACACCCGGACATCGCCCCCGATGCTGCCATGAATCCGCTGCCGTCCGCGTCGGCTGGCAGCGGCATCCCCAGAACCCCGGAGGGCTTGTGCAGGTGGTTACAGTTGGGCATGACTTCGAGTGCCCGACTGACACCCGCCACCATCGCCCTGTTGCTGGTGCCGCCCCTGATGTGGGCCGGCAACGCGGTGGTCGGGCGGATGATGTACCAGACCATCCCCCCCATCACATTCAATTTCGTGCGCTGGGTGCTGGCGGGACTGCTGCTGCTGCCGCTGGCGGGCTGGGTGCTCCGGCCAGGCAGCGGTCTGTGGGCACACCGGCGCCGCTTCGCCCTGCTGGGTCTGCTGGGCGTCGGCCTCTACAACACCTTGCAATACCTGGCGCTGAAAACGTCGACCCCCCTCAACGTGACGCTGGTCGCCGCCAGCATTCCCGTCTGGATGATGCTGGTCGGGCGCCTGTGCTACCAGGTGCCGATCTCGCGGCGGGCCGTGGCCGGTGCCTTGCTGTCGTTCTGCGGGGTGGTGGTGGTGCTGACACGCGGCCAGCTGGTGCAGCTGGATGCCATCCGCTTCGTGCCGGGCGATGGCTGGATTCTGCTGGCCACGCTGGCCTGGGCCTTCTACAGCTGGCTGCTGGTGCGCCCGCCGGCAGGTGGTTACCCGGCCCACATCCAAGGCGACTGGGCGGCCTTCCTGCTGGCGCAGATCGCCTTTGGCCTGTGCTGGTCCGGCCTGATGACCACCGGCGAATGGCTGTGGCCACAGGGCGATGGCGCCCCGCCTGCCATCCAGTGGGGCTGGCCTCTGGTACTCGCCCTGGTGTATGTGGCGACCGGTCCTTCGCTGCTCGCGTACCGCTGCTGGGGCCTGGGCATCGCGCGCGTGGGCCCTACCGTGGCCAGCTTCTTCAACAACCTGACCCCACTGTTCGCCGCCCTGATGTCGGCCCTGATGCTGGGCGACATGCCCCGCCCCTACCATGCGGTCGGGTTCTTCCTCATCGTGGGCGGCATTCTGGTGAGTTCGCGGCGCTGATCCTCAGAAACTGCCGAACAGGCTGCCCAGGGTGATCACCAGCGCCAGCGCCGGCAAAGGAAACAGGATGGTCACGACCGCGATGTCGGCGTACGACTGGCGGTGGTTGAGCTTGCAGATCGACAGCAGCGTGATGATGGCGCCGCAGTGAGGCAAGGTGTCCATGCCACCGGCAGCCATCACGGCCACGCGGTGCAGCAACTCCGGGCCAATGCCCACCTGTTGCGCCATCTGCAGATAGTCGGCGCCCAGTGTCTGCAGCGCAATGCTCAGGCCCCCCGATGACGAGCCGGTGATGCCCGCCAGCACGTTCATGGCGATGGCCTCGGAGATCAGCGGGTTGTGGGGCGACACGTTGAGCACCGCGTCGCGGATGACGACAAAGCCGGCCATGCTGGCGATCACGGCACCGTAACCCACTTCCGAAGCGGTGTTGAACAGGGGCAGCATGAAGCCGAACACGCCCTGGTTCACCGTGTCCTTCAGGTTCGTCCAGTGGCGCAGGCGCAGCACGATCAATGCGGCACAGGCCACCATCAACGCGATGATGAGCGCCCACAGGCCCATCTGCTTGGACGGGCTCAGCGCCGGGAAGCGCTCGGTCATGAACGCCAGATCCAGGCGCGGAAACACCCCATAGGTGAACACGGCGTTCACACCGATGACCAGCAGCAGCGGCAGCAAAGCCACCCACAGCGGAATCTCGGTGTGGCGGGCCTGGGCCAGGGCGCTGCCCTGCACATCGTTTTCGTCCTCGTGCTGACCATACCCTTCACCAGCCCGGCGCGCGGCCGCCGCGCGCCGCTGCAGCCACAGCATGCCGGCGGCAAAGATGCACACCGAAGCGATGAGGCCCAAGCCCGGTGCAGCGAACACGTTGGTGCCGAAGTACGGGATGGGGATCGCGTTCTGGATCGCGGGCGAACCGGGCAGCGCCGTCATCGTGAAGGTGAACGACCCCAGCGCGATGGTGGCCGGAATCAGCCGCTTGGGAATGTTGGCCGACTCGAACAGGCTGCGCGCGATCGGGTAGATGGCAAACGCCACCACGAACAGCGACACCCCGCCATAGGTGAGCAGCGCGCAGGCCAGCACCACGGTCAGGATGGCGTGGCGTTCGCCCACGCTGCGCACGATCGCCATGGCCAGCGTGTAAGCCGCCCCCGAATCGGCCATGAGACGACCGAACAGCGCGCCCAGCAGGAAGATCGGCAGGTACTGGATGACGTAGTTGCCCAGGGCCGACATGAAGGTGCTGGTGTACAGCGGCAGCAGGAAGGCGCTGTCGCCCGACAGCAGCACAGCGACCGCCGCCATCAGCGGCGCGAGCAGCAGCACGGTCACGCCCCGGTAGGCGAGCACCATGAGCAGCAGGAGAGAAACCAGGATAGCCAGCATCGTGCGCAGAAAAAATGGCTTTCGCCACTACAAAAAAAAGAGCTCGAATCTAACGCAGTTTGTGGCTTGTGGTCGCATTACCCGGCAATCTCTCAGGAGCACGCCGTCAATGCCCCCGAGTGCGGAGCTCAGAACGTGCCCGGGTACAGCCCGCCGTCGGGCAGGATGTTCTGGCCGTTGATGTAGGCCGCATGCACGCTGCACAGGAAGGCACAGATGGCGCCGAACTCCTGCGGCGTGCCAAAGCGCTTGGCCGGTATCTGCGCTTCCTGCTGGGCCCGCACGGTGTCCACGGGTTGGCCGCTCTTGCTGGCCGCGCCCGCAATGGTGCCGCGCAGGCGGTCGGTGTCGAACTTGCCCGGCAGCAGGTTGTTGAGGGTCACGCCCCGGGCGGCGATGGCGCTGCGCGCCGCGCCAGCCACAAAACCGGTCAGCCCGCTGCGCGCGCCGTTGGACAGGCCCAGGATGTCGATGGGCGCCTTGACCGCGCTGCTGGTGATGTTGACGATGCGTCCGAACCCGCGCGCGGCCATGCCGTCCACGGTCGCCTTGATCAGCTCGATCGGGGTGAGCATGTTGGCGTCCACCGCGCGGATCCAGGCATCACGGTCCCAGTCGCGAAAGTCGCCCGGCGGTGGACCGCCGGCGTTGGTGACCACGATGTCGAAGTCGGTTCCCGGACCGCCGGGTGCGGCAAACACCGCAGCCCGGCCTTCGGGTGTGGTGATGTCTGCGGCCACGGCGACCACCTGCACGCCCGGCGCCGCACGGCGCAGACCGCTGGCCGCAGCCTCCAGCGTTTCGGCACCGCGAGCCACCATCACCACGTTCACGCCTTCGGCGGCCAGAGCGCTCGCACAACCCCAGCCAAGCCCTTTGCTGGCACCGCCCACCAGCGCCCATTTGCCTTTGATGCCCAGATCCATGATGCGGCCTCCTTGCCGTTCTTGACAGTCAGCGGCCCGCGGCCGGCCGGCCGAAACGGGTCACCAGAAACACCCCGGCCACCACCAGCACGGTGCCGGCCACGATCCACCCCGTGAAGGGTTCGTCCAGCAGCAGCACCCCCATGGCGATGGTCGACATGGGGCCGATCATGCCGGTCTGGGCCGTGAGCCCCGGACCGATGCGCTCGATGGCCATCATCACCATGACCACGGGTGCGAAAGTGCAGGCGGTGGCGTTCAGCAGCGACAGCCAGATGACCTCCGGCGCCACCTCCGCCGCCGACAGGGGCCGCAGCAGCACGAACTGCAGCAGGCACAGCACGCAGGCCACCACCGTGGCCAGGCTCACCAGCCGCATGGAGCCCAGGCGCTTGACCATTTCGCCGCTGTAGACCAGATAGATGGCATAGCTGATGGCGCTGCCGAACACCAGCAGTGCCCCCAGGGCCGCGTCGCGGCCCATGCCCGCCAGCGCCTCGTGCCCGAAGACCAGCAGCACACCCCCGTAACTGACCGCCATCGCCACGCCCTGCATGAGTCCGATGCGGCGCCGGTAGAGCACCCAGCCCAGCAGCAAGACCAGCGTGGGGTTGAGATAGAGAATCAGCCGCTCCAGGCTGGCGCTGATGTACTGCAGGCCCCAGAAATCGAGAAAACTCGCGAGGTAATAACCGGTCACGCCCAGACCGAGAATGCCCAGCCAGTCGCGCTGCGTCAAAGGTGCCAGCTTGGGCGTCTGGTGCCGCGTGGCCCACCAGGCCAGCCCGAGAAACAGCGGCAGCGCAAACAGCATGCGGTACATGATGAGGGTGACCGCATCGACCCCGTAGCGGTAGGCCAGCTTGACGATGATGGCCTTGCCGGAAAAGGCGATGGAACCGGCCGAAGCGAGCAGCAGACCGGAGGCGAGATGGGGGTGGGCAGCAGAGCCCGAAGGCGCGGAAGAGGCGGACATCCGACCGATTATCGGCAGCCCTCAACGTTTCCGCTGTCGTTTTCCGCGAGGGGCACCTTCGCCCTCAGTCTTTGGGCGAGGCCAGGCGCTGCGTGTCCACGATGCGGTAACTGCGCCCAACCCGGTCCATCGGCTCGATCAGGCTCTCGCGCACAAAGGCGTTCAGTGTGCGGCTGACGGTTTCGAGCTTGAGGTCGAGCATGGCCCCCATGTCCTCGCGCGAAAACAGATGCGCGGTCGAGGGGTCTTCCACCGATCGCATCTTGAGCAACAACCCCGCCACGCGCTGGCGCGCGGTGCCGAAGTTCAGCTCGGCCAGCCAGTCGTCGGCCTCCTTCAGGCTGCGGTGCCAGCGTTCCAGCAGGCGCTGGTGCAGGCGCGGTGTCTCGCGATCGAGACGCTGCACCACCTGCAGCGGCAGCCGGCACATGCGCGCTGCGGTCAGCGCCACCGCTTCGGCCTCGTAGGCCGACGACATCAGCGCTTCGAGCCCGATCACGTCGCCCGCGCGCAGCACCCGCACGATGCGCTGGCGCCCGTCGATGGTGTTGCGCACCAGCTTGATCATTCCCGAGCGCACGGAATAGAGCGACGTGGCGGTTTCGCCGATACGCACCACCGTCTGCCCGGGTGCGAACTCGAGGTCGTCGATGGGCGCGTGAATGAGGTTGAAGTCGTCGTCGTGCAGGTCGGCGAACAGCACGATGTCGCGAATGCCGCAGTTGCGGCAGTCGGCCGTGCCGCGCCAGGCGGAGTCGGTCCGGGCAGACGGGGTGTCGGGGGTGCGCTGGGGATCGTTCATGGCGCTCAACCCAAAACCGGCGGGGTACTCGCCAGCACTTCGTCCAGCGTGGTGCGCCCCTCGGCGACACGTGCGGCACCGCCCAGGCGCAGCGGTCGCATGCCGTCGGCCACCGCCTGCCGGCGCAGTGCTTCCAGCTTGGGTTCGCGGCTGACCTTGTCCTTGAACGCCTCGGTCACGACCAGCAGTTCGTACAGACCCATGCGGCCGCGGAAGCCCGTCATGCGGCAATCGACGCAGCCCACGGGGCGGAAGGGCTTGTAGCCGCCGCTGACCTGCCAGGGCTTGACCAGCTCTTCCAGCGCCGCCCGCGACGCGGCCTGGCTGGCCTCGTCCTCGCGTTCGCGGCAGGCCGGGCACAGGGTGCGCACCAGGCGCTGCGCCAGCACCCCCAGCACCGTGGCGTTGATCAGGTAGGGGGGCACGCCCAGTTCCATCAATCGCATGATGGCGCTGGGCGCGTCGTTGGTGTGCAGCGTGGTGAAGACCAGGTGGCCCGTCAGCGCGGCCTGCACGGCCATCTCGGCGGTGGCCAGGTCGCGGATTTCGCCGACCATGATGATGTCCGGGTCCTGACGCATCAGCGCGCGCAGGCCTTGCGCGAAATCGAGCTCCAGGTGCGGCTGCACCTGGGTCTGGTTGAAGGACGGCTCGATCATTTCGATCGGGTCCTCCACGGTCGAGACGTTCACCTCTTCCGTGGCCAGGCGCTTGAGCGTGGCGTACAGCGTGGTGGTCTTGCCCGAGCCCGTGGGGCCGGTCACCAGCACGATGCCGTGCGGCTGGCGCATGAGCTGTTCCCAGCGCTGCGCGTCGCTGGGCGGGAAGCCCAGCGCGGCCAGGTCCTTGGTGGTGGAGTCCGGGTCGAAAATGCGCATCACCAGCTTTTCGCCAAAAGCGGTCGGCAACGTCGACAGGCGCATTTCCACCTCGTCACCGCGCGCGCCATTGCGGCCCGGGCGCAGCGTTTTGATGCGGCCGTCCTGCGGCCGGCGGCGCTCGACCACGTCCATGCGGCCCAGCAGCTTGATGCGCGCGGTCATGGCGTTGAGCACGCTCATCGGCACCTGGTAGACGGGGTGCAACACACCGTCGATGCGGAAGCGGATCACGCCCTGCTCGCGGCGCGGCTCCAGATGGATGTCGCTCGCGCGCTGGTCAAAGGCGTACTGCCAGAGCCAGTCGACCACCTGCACCACGCCCTGGTCGTTGGCGTCGAGCTGCTTGTTGCTCTTGCCCAGCTCGACCAGTTGCTCGAAGCTGGCCATGGCGTTCTGGCCACCGCTCTTGCTGGCCGCACGCACCGACCTGGCCAGCGCAAAAAACTCGCCCGTGTAGCGTTTGATGTCTTCGGGGCTGGCCAGCGCCAGCCGCACGCTCTTGCGCGTCTGGCGCTCGACCTCGGGCACCCAGTCACGCACAAAGGGTTCGCTGGTCGCCACCGTCACCTCGGCCGGGCCCACCTGCACCGGCAGCACGTGGTGGCGCTCGGCGTAAGCGGCGCTCATCACGTCCGCCACCCGGGCCACGTCGACCTTGAGCGGGTCGATGCGCACATAGACCAGCCCGCAGCGCGGCGCCAGCCATTCGGTAAGTGCCTCGATGTCGAGCACCGTGCCATCAGGCCGGCACACACCCACCACGGCCAGCCGCTGCAACGGGTGCAACGTGCTCTGGGCCGACGCGCAGCGCGCCACCGTGCGCGCCGCCTCTTCGGCCGTGATCAGCGCGTCCTCTCGCATCCAGCCCACCAGGGTGCGCCAGTCCAGCGGACCGGTGGTCACGGCGCCGGTTTGCGCCGGCTCGGCAGATAGATTCGTCGTCATGCAGCCCCCTCGACCGGCTTGAAGATGCGCAGCCACTTCACCGCCGGCAGGCGCCAGCGTGACTGGATGACCTCGGCCCGCGCCAACAGTTCCATGCGGGAGGGCCGATCGGGCGTGCGCTGCGCCAGCACGATGGTGTTGCCTTCGCGCGTCGGGCGGAACGCCCAGACGGCCGTCTCGCCAAACGCCTGGGCAATGGCCTGCAGCGAACGGGCGAAGCTGGCGTCGCGCCCGAAGAGGTTGACCGTCATCACCCCGTCTTCGGTCAGCAACGCGCGGCAATCGGCATAGAACTCGGGGCTGTCCAGCACCGGCGCGGCGGCCTCGTGGTCGTACAGGTCCACCTGCAGCGCATCGATCCGGCCGGCATGGGCCGGGTTGCGGATCTCCAGGCCGGCGTCGGCCAGCAGCACCCGCAGCCGGGCGCCGTCGGGCGGCAGCTTGAACCAGGTGCGGCACACCGCGAGCACCTGCGGATTGATCTCGATGGCCGTGGTGTCCATGCGCAGCAGCTTGTGGTGGAACTTGGTCAGCGCGGCCGACCCCAGGCCGAGCTGCATGGCCCGGCGCCGGGGCACGCTGGCCGGGTCGACGAAGAGCAGCCAGGCCATCATGCGCTGCACGTATTCGAGTTCGATGGCGAACGGGTCGTCGATCAGCATCGACCCCTGGATCCATTCGGTGCCCAGGTGCAGGAACCGCACCTCGCCGTCTTCCGACACCGTCACCGGTGGCAGCGCATCCGGGGTGCGCGAAGGCGACCGGACACGGGAAGAAGGCGATACCGTTTTCGACATGAAAGACCCAGAAAGGCAACAAAACACCACAGATCAGCGCAATTTCACACGCAAACGCCCTGGGACCGAGGAGCTCGGCGCCACGGACAGCGGGCGCGCCAGATACTCCCCGGCATCGCTGAACAGCCACAAGGGCTCATTATGAACACGGAAGTGATCTGGAATTTTCTGACGACGCAGGGGGCCGACTTCGGCCTCAAGATCCTGGGCGCGATCGCGGCCTGGGTGATCGGCCGCTGGCTGATCGGGCTGGCCGTGCGCCTCATCGGCGGTGCGCTCGAAAGGGGCCGCAAGATCGACGCCACCCTGATCCAGTACCTCAAATCCATCATCTCGGTGGGTCTGACGCTGGTGCTGGTGCTGGCCATCCTGGACATCTTCGGCATCAAGACCACGTCGTTCGCCGCGTTGCTGGCCGGCGCGGGCCTGGCCATCGGTGCCGCCTGGAGCGGCATGCTGGGCAATTTCGCGGCGGGGCTGTTCCTGCAGGTGCTGCGCCCCTACAAGGTGGGCGACTTCATCAACGCAGGCGGTGTGACCGGCACGGTCAGGGAACTGGGCCTGTTCGCCACCACCATCCTGACCATGGACAACGTGCTGACCGTGGTGGGCAACAACAAGGTGTTCTCGGACAACATCCAGAACTACAGCGCCGAACCCTTCCGCCGCGTCGACTGCGTGGCCAAGGTGGCCAACGGCGTGGACGTACAGGACGCCATCGCGCGCCTGCGCCCGGTGATCGCCGCGATCGCCCATGTGCGCGATACGCCGGCTCCCGACATCGAAATCCTGCAGTTCACGCCCGAAGGCCCGCTGCTGTGCGTGCGCCCCTACACCCACACCGACCACTACTGGCAGGTGTACTTCGACACGCACAAGGCCATCGTGGCCACCTTCGGCGCCGCCGGTTACCCGGTGCCGGAAACCCCGGTGGCGCACCGCACGGTCTGACCGGCCCGGCGCCCGCTCCGTGCGGGCGCGCCGCTCAGCCCAGCAGCCCTGTCGCTTCGAACACCGCCTGCCAGGCCTGGCGCTTGCGCTCGAAGCTCCAGCTCGCGTTGGCCGGGCTGGTGGACGGCAGGCGGTACACCGGCAGGCCCAGCGCCCGGGTGTGCCGCGCGTGGCGGAAGCTTTCGCCGCCGTTGTGCGCAATGGCCTGCAGGCGCGGGCATTCGCGCTGCAGCCGGCCCCAGTCGTTGAGCTCGGCATGGCGGATGTCCGCATCCAGGCTGCCTTCGCGCTCGCAGGCGGCGTACACGTCCCAGATGCCCAGGCCGCGCGAGCGCACCGCGTCGAGCCGGTGTGCATAGGTCAGGGCCACCAGATCGGTGGCCCACAGCGCCGACAGGATCTTCCAGAACTGGTTCTGCGGGTGGCCGTAGTACTGCTGCGCGCGCAGCGAAGCCACGCCGGGAAAACTGCCCAACACCAGCAGACGGGTGTCCGGCCCAATGACCGGCGCCAGACCGACCAGGCGCGTCATGCGCCGCGCTCCGGCAAGGCCGCCAGGCGCGGCAGGGCGGCCAACGCATTGGCGGTGGTGGCCTGCGCCAGCGCCTCGGGCGCCATGGCACGCAACCCGGCCAGCACCGCCCCGATGCGCGGCAACTCGGCCGGGGTGTTCAGCCCCTGTGGCCGGCCAGCGGCACGTTCGGCGGCCGTGGCATAGAGCCACTGGGGCGGAATGTCGGGCGCATCGGTTTCGAGCACCAGCGCCTCCAGCGGCAGGGCCGCAGCCAGCGCCCGCAGGCGCAGGGCCGGCTCGAAGGTGGCCGCTCCGCCGAAACCGAGCCGGAAACCCAGTGCCAGAAAGGCCTGCGCCTGCGCCGGGCTGCCGTTGAACGCATGGGCAATGCCGCCGCCCGTGGGCAGCTCGCGAAGGTGCTTGAGCAGCCCGTCGACGCTGCGCCGGCAGTGCAGGATGACCGGCAGCCCATGCTTGCGCGCCAGTTTCAGTTGCGCGCGGTAGAAGCGTTCCTGGCGCGCCCGCATCGCGGGCTCGGTCAGCGCCGGCACAAAAAAATCGAGGCCGATCTCGCCCACGGCCACCAGCCGGGGATCGTCCCGGTACGCCGTCAGTTCAGCGTCCAGGGCGTCCAGGTCCTGCTCATCAGCTTGCGGCACGTAAAGGGGATGGATGCCGAGGGCATAGGCATCGCCCAGCTCGTGCGCCAGTTGCCGCACGGCGGCGAAGTGGCGGCGCTCGACCGCCGGGATCACGCAGCGCGACACGCCCAGCGCGCGCGCGGCTTCCCGCGCCTGCCGCGCCAGCGCATGGCCGTCGCCGAATTCGGGGGCATCCAGATGGCAGTGTGTGTCGATCCACATGGTCGGCAAGGCAAAGTGCGGCGGCGGCCGCTCCAGCGGGTTAAGCTCGGTCAGGCATTCTGCCCGGTTGCCCGGCCCCGCCAGCGTGTGGGGTTGACCCACCAGGCCCGTTCACGGAGGAAGATCATGAAGACCCGCACCCACCTGCTGCCCGCCCTGCTCGCCGCCGCCGCCCTGACGGCCTCCTGCGCCACCCCGCCGCCGGCATCGCTGGTGTGGGGCTCCGAATGGCAGTTGCAGGCGCTGGGCGATCAGCCCGTGCTGCACCGCCCCCTGGCCACGCTGAACTTTCCCGAACCGGGCCGGATCGCGGGCAACGGCTCGTGCAACCGCTTTTTCGGCAGCGCCAGCATTGACGGCGCCAATCTCCGGATCGAACAGACCGGCATGACGCGCATGGCCTGCGCCGAGCCCGTGAACGCCCAGGAAATGCGCTACATGAAGGCCCTGACAGCGGCCCAGCGCTTCGAGCTGCTGGGCGATGTGCTGCTGATCCACAGCAGCGCCCTGGACAAGCCCTTGCGCTTCGTGAAGCCGGGCATCCGGGACGAGTGACCCGCTGGCCTCCCAGGTGGAGGAGCGCCAGCCCCCCCGGCCCTGCCCGGGCGGTTCGCTGACCGGTTGCCGGCGTTCCTGGCCGTCAGGCCAGCACACCGGCCTTGAGGCGAAGCACCCGGCCGCAGCGGGCGGCCAGGCTCTCGTCGTGGGTCACCACCACGAAGGCCGTGCCCTGGTCGCGGGCCAGTTGCATCATCAGGTCGAACACCCCGTCGGCGGTGCCGCGGTCGAGGTTGCCCGTGGGCTCGTCGGCCAGCACGCAGGCCGGCCGGGTGACCAGCGCACGCGCGATCGCCACGCGTTGGCGCTCGCCTCCCGACAGCTCGGCCGGCCGGTGCGCCAGCCGGCTGGCCAGGCCCACACGGGCCAGCATGTCTTCGGCCTGACGCGCCGCCTCGGCGCGGTCGGTGCGACGGATCCACAGCGGCATGGCAACGTTGTCGCGCGCGCTGAACTCCGGCAGCAGATGGTGGAACTGGTAGACGAAACCCAGATGCTGGTTGCGCAGCGCGCCCTGCTGCGCCGCGTTCAAGTCCGACAGGCGCTGACCCTGGAGCTGCACAGAGCCGGTGGTCGGTGCGTCCAGCCCGCCCAGCACATGCAGCAGCGTGCTCTTGCCGGAGCCGGAGGCGCCAACGATGGCCACGGTTTCACCGCGGCGCACGGCCAGGTCCACGCCACCGAGCACGGTCACATCGAGCCGGCCTTCGGTAAAGCGCTTGGTCAGGCCCGTGGCCTGCAGAACGAGGTCATTCATGAAACAGAGCTTTCCTTCAGCGGAGCGGGGTACCGCCCGCCCTGCGACCGCGGCCGGCGACAGCCGCGACAGAACCTGACGGCCGGCATGCCGGCGCCTGGATGCCCGCCTTCGCGGGCATGACGGGCACACAACGCCCGTGCCCGGCAAAACGGCGGATCGAGGAGACAGACGATCCAGCAGCACCGAGCCGCCCCAAGGCAGGTGCAGCCCCCCCGAGGGGCAGCGACCCGCGCCAGCGGTGGAGCGTGGGGGCCAGACGATCCGGCGCCGGGCCGCCCCAAGCCGGATCAGCCCCCCCGGGGGGCAGCGACCCGCGCCAGCGGCGGAGCGTGGGGGTCTCATTCATACCGCAGCGCCTCGGCCGGGTTCACGCGGCTGGCGCGCCAGCTCGGGTACAGCGTAGCCACGAAGGCCAGTGCCAGCGAGATCAGCGCGATGGGCACGATGTCGCCCTGCTGCGGGTCGCTGGGCATGCGGCTGATGACATAGATGTCCTTGGGCAGGAAGCTGGCCCCCAGCAGGTGTTCGAGCGCCGGCACGATGGTGTCGATGTTGAACGCGATGCCCAGGCCCAGCAGCAGGCCCAGACCGGTGCCGATCACGCCCACAGCCGCGCCCTGCACCATGAAAATGCCCATGATGCTGCGCGGGCTGGCACCCAGGGTGCGCAGGATGGCGATGTCGGCGCGCTTGTCGGTCACGGTCATCACCAGCGTGGACACGAGGTTGAACGCCGCCACAGCCACGATCAGCGTGAGGATGATGAACATCATGCGTTTTTCGAGCTGCACGGCTGCGAACCAGGTGCGGTTCTGGCGCGTCCAGTCGCGCACCAGCAGGCCCGGGTCGAGCTTGGCAGCCAGCTCCAGCGCGACCTCGCGCGCCTCGTGCAGGTTGCGGATCTTCACGCGCACCCCGGTCGGCCCTTCCACGCGGAAGATGCGGGCCGCATCCTGCTCGTGCAGCAGGGCCAGCGCCGAGTCGTATTCGTAGTGGCCGGAATCGAAGGTGCCCACCACCGTCATCTGGCGGATGCGCGGAACCACGCCGGCCGGCGTGACCTGGCCGCTGGGAGCGATCAGCGTCACGCTGTCGCCCACGCCCACCCCCAGACTGCGCGCCAGCTCGCCACCCAGGATGACGCCGAATGCGCCCGGCACCAGCCGCGGCAGCACGGTCTGCGACAGGTCGGCCGCCAGCTCGGTGACCTGGGGCTCCTGCGCCGGGTCGATGCCGCGCACCATCGCGCCCTTCATGTCCTCGCCACGGGCGATCAGCGCCTGGGCGCCCACGAACGGGGCCGCGCCCACCACCGCGGGGTGGCTGCGCACGCGGGCCAGCACCTCATTCAGCTGCGGCACGGCCTGGCCGCCGGGTTCGAAGATCTCGATGTGCGAGAGCACCCCCAGCATGCGGTCGCGCACCTCTTTCTGGAAGCCGTTCATCACCGACAGCACGATGATGAGCGCCGCCACCCCCAGCGCGATGCCGAGCATGGAAATGAGCGAGATGAAGGAAATGAAGCCGTCCCGGCGGGACGCGCGGCCGGCGCGGGTATAGCGCCAGCCCAGAAGAAGTTCGTAAGGGGTTTGCATGAGCAGGTTCCAGCCGGGCGATTGTGGCATCCCCGACAATGCTGCTCTGACCGTCCGCCCACCTCTCCGGTTCCGTGATCCCCCACCTGCTCATTCCCCATGCCGCCGCCCGCGACCAGCACGACCAGTCCCTGTGGCCGGCGCAGGTGCCGCGCGAACTGCCCCACCTGAGCGCGCTGCTGCCCCTGATGTCGGTGGCCGAGCAGGTGGATGCCGGCCCCGAATGCCCGTCCATGCCCTACGAACTGGTGCTGGCCGCCCTGCTGGGCCTGCCGGCCAGCGAAGGCCAGATCCCCTGGGCCGCCCTGGAAACCCGCACCACCGGCCAGCCCTGCGGCTGGATCCGCCCCTGCCACCTGCAGGTCGGCAGCGACCAGGTCCGGCTGGGGGTCCCGGAACAGCTGGACCTGCAGGAAGCCGAGTCGCGCGCGCTGTTCGAAGCGGCCCAGCCCTACTTCGAAGAAGACGGCATCGCGCTGCGCTACGTCATGCCCCACGCCTGGCTGGCGATGGGGGAACCCCTGCGCGGGCTGACCACCTGGTCGCTGGACCGCCTGGCGGGCCGGCCCATCACGCCGGCGGTGCTGCATTTCAGCGGCCATCCCGAGGCCCTGCGCTGGCGCCGCCTGCAGAACGAGATGCAGATGCTGTTCTACGCCCACCGCGTGAACGACGACCGCCAGCAACGCCGCCTGCCGCTGATCAACGCCCTCTGGGTCACGGGCGCCGGCTTGCTGGAGGCCTTGCCACCACCGGCACCGCAGGTGCAGGTCGAAAACCGCCTGCAGGCCAGTGCCCTGGCGCTGGATGCCCGCGCCTACGTCGACGCCTGGCAGGCGGTCGACGGCGACAGCGTGGCCCGCCTGCTGGCCGAGGCCCGCCGCGGCACACCGGTCCGCCTCACCCTGGCGGGCGAGCAGCGCGCCATCACCCTGGTGGCCTCGCGCGCCTCGGCCTGGCAGCGCCTGACCCGCCTGTTCGCCTCCCGGCCTTCACTGGCCCTGCTGGACACGCTCTGAACGACACCGCATGAAGATCATCACCCGCGATGTACCCCCCCGCGCCGCCTGGGCGCTTGAACAGGGCGGCCTGCACCCGCTGCTGGCGCGCCTGTTCGCCGCGCGCGGCATCACCGACAAGGCCCAACTGGACGACGCGCTCGCCCTGCTGCTGCCGCCCGGCACCCTGCTCCATGCGCAGACCGCCGCCCGGCAACTGGCCGACGCCCTGCAGGCGGGCCAGCGCGTGTGCATCGTGGCCGACTACGACTGCGACGGTGCCACCGCGTGCGCGGTCGCCGTGCGTGGCCTGCGCCTGCTGGGTGCGCCGCTGGGCTGGGACCGCGTGGACTACCTCGTACCCGACCGCGTGACCGACGGCTACGGCCTCACGCCCGCCATCGCCGAGCGCGTGAAGCAGCGCGGCGCCGACTGGCTGGTGACCGTGGACAACGGCATCGCCAGCGTGGCCGGGGTGCAGGCGGCGCAGGCACTCGGCCTGCAGGTGCTGATCACCGACCACCACCTGCCCGCCGTGGTTGACGGCGCCATCACCCTGCCCACGGGCTGCACCATCGTCAACCCCAACCAGCCCGGCTGCGGCTTCGAGAGCAAGTCCATCGCCGGCGTGGGCGTGATGTTCTACGTGCTGCTGGCGCTGCGCGCGGAACTGCGCGAGCGCGGGGTGTTCGATGCCCGCCCCGCCGCCGGGCCGTCCCAAGGCGAGACCGCCCCTTCGGGGGGCAGCGAACCACGCGAAGCAGGAAGCGTGGGGGCGCGTGTTCTGCAGCCCAAGATCGACACCCTGCTGCCCCTGGTCGCGCTCGGCACCGTAGCCGACGTGGTGAAGCTCGACGCCAACAACCGCCGCCTGGTCGCGCAAGGCCTGCGCCGCATCCGCGCGGGCGCCATGCCCCCCGGCATGGCCGCGCTGTTCGCCGTGGCCGCCCGCCAGCCGGCCAAGGCCAGCAGCTTCGACTTCGGCTTCGCGCTGGGCCCGCGCCTGAACGCCGCAGGCCGCCTGGCCGACATGACACTGGGCATCGAGTGCCTGATCACCGACGATCCCGGCCGCGCCGACGAACTGGCGCGCACGCTCGACGGCATCAACCGCGACCGCAAGGCCATCGAGGGCGAGATGCGCGAACAGGCGCTGATGATCGTGGAAGAACTGTTCGACGAATCGGAGGAGCCGCCGCCGGCCATCACCGTGTTCGACCCCGACTTCCACGAAGGGGTGGTCGGCATCGTGGCCTCGCGCCTGAAGGACAAACTGCACCGGCCCACCTTCGTGTTCGCCGCCAGCGGCGCCGAAGGCAAGGAGCACGAACTCAAGGGTTCAGGCCGCTCCATTCCCGGCTTCCACCTGCGCGACGCGCTGGACCTCGTGGCCAAACGCCACCCGGGCGTGCTGCTGAAGTTCGGCGGCCACGCCATGGCCGCCGGCTGCACCATCAGCGAAGAGCACATCGACACCTTCGAGCAAGCCTTTGCCCAGGTCGCGCACGAATGGCTGGACGCGGCCACGCTGCAGCGCCGGCTCGAAGCCGATGGTGCGCTGGACAAACAGTACCGCCGCCCCGACCTGGTGGACACCCTGCACCAGGAGGTATGGGGCCAGGGTTTTGCGCCGCCCGTGTTCTGCGAAGAGGTGCAGGTGATCAGCCAGCGGCTGGTGGGCGAAAAGCACCTGTCGGTCAAGCTCAAGCACCAGGGCGACACGGTGGACGGCATCTGGTTCGGCCACACCGAACCGCTGCCCGAGCGCGTGAAGATCGCCTACCGGCTCGACGCGGACGAATGGCAGGGCCAGCGCCGCGTGCGCTTTCTGATCGAGGCGGCCGAAGGCTGAACGACTCAGCCCAGCAGGGCTTCGCGCACCGCCGCCAGTTGACGGCGGGAGATCGACAGGCGCTCGTCCACGCCATCGAGGCGCACTGCCCAGCCTTCGCCCTCGGTCGGGTCGTTGACCTTCTCGACCGCACGCACGCACCGGCGCGCAACCAGCGCATTGCGGTGCACGCGCACGAAGAGGTGGCCGTAGCGCTGTTCCAGGTCGCTCAGTGCGCCGTCGTAGATGTGCTCTTTGTCCGCGGTGCGCACCGTGATGTATTTGAGCTCGGCCTTGAGGTAGATCACATCGTCCAGGGGCACCCGCTCGCTGCGGCCACGCTCCTGGATCACCAGGCAATCCTGCGCCGACACCGCCGCCGGCACTTCCACGACCGAGCGCGCGCGCAGCACCTTCTGCAACGCCTGCTGCAGGCGCTCCAGCCGCACCGGCTTGGTCAGGTAATCGGCCGCCTCCAGATCGAAGGCTTCCACCGCGTGTTCGGCATGGGCGGTCACGAACACGACCGCAGGCGCCGGCGACACGCGCCGCAGATGGGCACCCAGCGCGATGCCGTCCATGCCCGGCATGTGCACGTCGAGCAGCACCAGGTCGGCCGGCTGCCGCTGCAACTGCTCCATCGCCTGCACGGCGTTGCCCGCTTCCGCGACGACCTCCGCACGCGGATCGGTGCAATCGCCCAGCAGGGTGCGCAGGCGGGACCGCGCCAGCGGTTCGTCGTCCACGATCAGTACCTTCAGTGTCATGGGTGCTCCGTCGCGAATGCCGTTGGTTCCCGTTTATACCGGGATTTCGAGGCGAACCTGAAACACACCGTCCACCATGCCGCTCTGGAAGCGCCCCTCCAGATCGTGCAGCAATTGCAGACGCTGCCGCACATTGTCCAGCGCCAGGCCGTTGCCGCGTGCGCCGCTGCCGGCGGGCACGGTGTTGGTCACCTTGATCACCACGACACCGGCGCGGCGTTCGGTGCGGATGCGCACCACGGCGCCCGTGGGACTGGGTTCGACCCCGTGCTTGACCGCGTTCTCCACCAGCGGCTGCAGGATCAGCGGCGGCAACCGGGCGCCGCTGGCGGTCTCGTCGATCTGCCACTCCACCTGCAGGCGGTCACCGAACCGCACCTGTTCGATTGCCAGGTAATGCCGCGCCAGTTCCAGCTCTTCGTCCAGGCGGCGGTTTTCGCCCCCATCCACCAGCGCATGGCGGAACAGCTCGCTGAGGTCTTCGAGCAGGCGCTCGGCCTTGGCCGGCTCTTCCCGCACCAGCGCGATGGCGCTGTTGAGCGAATTGAACAGAAAGTGTGGGCGGATGCGGGCCTGCAGCTCGGCCAGCCGCGCCGTGGCACCGGCCGGCATGCGTGCCCGCTCGCGCCACATCAGCGACGCCACCAGCACGGCCGATACCAGCGCCCCGGCCGCGGCGCTGCCCAGCCATGGCGCCGGACTGAGCATGCCCGTCCAGTAGAGCATGGCGCAGCCGTACAGGCCGGCCAGCGCACCCAGCGTGATCGCGACCGCCCACTGCAGGCGGCGCGGCAAGCGGTCCAGCGGGCGCTTGAGCGCGCACACCACCAGCAGCCAGATCACGGTGGACGGCTGCACCGCGCCCGTGAGCACCACCACCCCGCTGAACCACGCGGCCGCACCGCGCAGTTCGAACAGCGAAGCCACCAACACCACCGCCTGCACAAACAGCACCGTGCGCAGCACCACCCCCACCTGGCAGGTGTTGAACACCAGCGCGCGGGAGACGGCCGCCTCCCGGCTGGCGGTACCCGCCCGCGCACGGCGCGTGGACGTCGGCGGCAGTTCCTGGAAGGTCGATAAAATCCGGGAATCCTTCATGGGTCCTTCTGAGCGTGGGCCTGGCGCCGCACCCGCGACCCCGACTCCCTTTTCCTGACACAGCCTACCCGACCGGTGCACCGCGCCGGGCCTTGCCATGACCTCCAACCAACTCGACAAAAAAGCCGAAGCCTGGTCCGCCCTATTCTCGGAGCCCATGAGCGAGCTGGTCAAGCGCTACACCGCCAGCGTGTTCTTCGACAAACGCCTGTGGCTGGCCGACATCACCGGCAGTCTCGCCCACGCCGAGATGCTGGCGGCGCAGGGCATCATCGGCGCCGGTGACCTGGCCGACATTCAACGCGGCATGGCGCAGATCCGCAGCGAGATCGAGGCCGGCAGCTTCGAATGGAAGCTCGACCTCGAAGACGTGCACCTGAACATCGAGGCGCGCCTGACCCAACTGGTGGGCGACGCCGGCAAGCGCCTGCACACCGGCCGCAGCCGCAACGACCAGGTCGCCACCGACGTGCGCCTGTGGCTGCGCGACGAAATCGACCTCATCAGCGACCTGCTCAAGGAACTGCAGATCGCGCTGGTCGATGTGGCCGAACAGAACGTCGAAGTGATCCTGCCCGGCTTCACCCACCTGCAGGTGGCGCAGCCGGTGAGCTTTGCCCACCACCTGCTGGCCTACGTGGAAATGTTCGCCCGCGATGCCGAGCGCATGGCCGACGTGCGCCGCCGCACCAACCGCCTGCCGCTGGGCAGTGCCGCGCTGGCCGGCACCACCTACCCGCTGGACCGCGAGCGCGTGGCGAAGACCCTGGGCATGGTGGACGAGAACGGGTCCCCCGTGGTGTGCCAGAACAGCCTGGACGGCGTGAGCGACCGCGACTTCGCGATCGAGTTCACCGCCGCCGCCAGCCTGTGCATGGTGCACGTCAGCCGCTTCAGCGAAGAGCTGATCCTGTGGATGAGCCAGAACTTCGGCTTCGTGAAGATCGCCGACCGCTTCACCACCGGCTCGTCGATCATGCCCCAGAAGAAGAACCCCGACGTGCCCGAACTCGCGCGCGGCAAGACCGGCCGCGTGGTTGGCCACCTGATGGGCCTGATCACGCTGATGAAGGGCCAGCCGCTGGCCTACAACAAGGACAACCAGGAAGACAAGGAGCCGCTGTTCGATACCGTCGACACGCTCAAGGACACGCTGCGCATCTTTGCCGAGATGGTGGGCGGCCAGCTCAACCCCGCCACCGGCGCCAAGGAAGGCGGCATCACGGTCAATGCGGCCGCCATGGAAGCGGCGGCCAACAAGGGTTACGCCACCGCCACAGATCTGGCCGACTACCTGGTCAAGAAGGGCCTGCCCTTCCGCGACGCCCACGAAACCGTGGCCCACGCCGTCAAGGCGGCCACGTCGCACAACTGCGACCTGTCCGAACTGCCCCTGACCGTGCTGCAGGGCTTCCACCCGGACATCGGCAAAGACGTGTTCGACGTACTCAGCCTGCGCGGCAGCCTCAACGCCCGCAACACGCTGGGCGGCACCGCACCGGCCCAGGTGACGGCGCAGATCGTCCGCCACCGGACCCGGCTGGGCTGACACCGGCACCAGCAGGCGGCGCCCTCCGCATGCAGGAGTCCATCGATCTCGGCACCTTGCGCGTGGTGGTCGCAGCGGCCGACCACGGATCGATCAGTGCCGCCAGCGAGCGCCTGCAGCTCGCGGTGGCCGCCGCCAGTTCGCGCATCACCGCGCTTGAAGAGTCGCTCGGGTTCCGCATCTTCGAACGCTCCTCGCGGGGGGTGCAGCTCACCCCCGCCGGGCAGATGCTGGTGCAGCGCGCACGCGCCCTGTTGACCGACGCCGACCGGCTGGCCCAGCACCTTCAGGGCTACAGCCAGGGGCTGCAAGGCCAGGTGCGTGTGCTGGCCAACACCTCGGCGCTGCTGGAAGTGCTGCCCCAGCGCCTGCAGCGCTTCATGACCGAACACCCGCTGATCCGCATCGACATCGAGGAACGCGGCAGCCCCGAGATCCCGCTGGCGCTGATCGAAGGGCGCGCCGATTTCGGCGTGGTCGACCTGCCAGTGCCTCCGGCGGGCCTTGCGTTCACCCCGTTCTTCCACGACACCCTGGTGCTGCTGGCACCGGCCACGCACCCGCTCGCGCAGCGTCGCCGCCTGCGCCTGGCCGACGCGCTGGACGAGCCGTTCATCACGCTCAGCGGCGGCACCGCACTGTCCAACCGGCTGATGGCCTCGGCCGCCGAAGTCGGTCGCCCGCTGAACGTGCGCATGCGCATGCGGGGGTTTGACGCCGTCTGCCGCATGGTCGCGGCCGGTCTGGGCGTCGGCGTGCTGCCGCTGGAAGCGATTGCCCCGCAACTGGCGCACCTGCCCGTGACGGCCATCCCGCTGGCCGATGCCTGGGCCCAGCGCCAGCACAGCCTGGCCACCCGTGCCGGCGTGCCGCTGTCGCCCGCCGCCGCCACGCTGCTGCAGGCCCTCACGCGCTGAGCGGCTGGCTTTCGCGTTTGGCGAAAGCGGCCTTTGGCAGAGGTCATTGCCCCGCCCGCCGGGGGCTTCCTACACTGCGCCGTCCCCCTTCCCAACCACCCGCCGCCCCCACGCGGCGCAGGAGACCCCATGAAGATTGCCCGCGTCTGGGCCACGCCGTTGCACCTGCCCGTGGAAGTGAATGCCACCGGCCGGACCAAGACCACCAGCCTGTCCGTCTGCCTCGTCTCGGTCGAAACCGACACCGGTCTGGTCGGCACCGGCATGACCGCCATCACCGAAGAGGAGGTCATCGGCAGCATCGTCAACGACATCGCCGCCCACCACCTGGTGGGGCTGGACCCGTTGCGCCACGAGCAGATCTGGGAGCGCCTGTACTGGCTGCTCACGCCCCGCGGGCAGTCGGGCTATGCGAGCCACGCCATCGCCGCCATCGACCTGGCGCTGTGGGACCTCAAGGGCCAGGCGCTGGGCCAGCCCTGCTGGCGCCTGCTCGGCGGCGCGCGCGCCGAAGTCCCGGTGTACGCGACCTTCGGTTTTGCCTTTTTCGACCGCGACGAGCTCGCTGCGGCCGCGCTCGACTGGGTGGGCCGCGGTTTCACGCGCCTGAAAATGACCGTCGGCCACCACGCGCTGCAGCGGCGCGACGAGCCCCGGCCGCTCGACGCGGTGATCGCGGAGGACGTGCAGCGCATCCGCGCCGTGCGCGAGGCGGTCGGGCCCGACGTGCAGCTCTACATCGACGCCAACTGCAGCCTGGACTACTTCCACGCGCTGAGCCTGGCCCGCCAGGTCGAGCCCTATGGCATCAGCTTCTTCGAAGAACCGGTGTCGCACAACGACATCCCCAACCTGGTGAAGCTGCGCGGCAAAACCGATATCCCCCTGGCCGCCGGGCAGAACGAGGGCCTGGCCACCCGGTTCCGCGACATGCTGGTGGCCCAGGCGGTCGACGTGGTGCAGCCCAACGCCTGCATCAGCGGCGGGTTCACCCAGTGCACCCGCATCGCCGGCATGGCCGCTGCCTTCAACACCCGTTTTGCCAACGGCGGCGCCTGGCCCCACCACAACATGCACCTGCACGCGGGGCTGGCCAACGGCTCGCTCGTGGAATACCACTCGGTGGCCGTGCAGTGCTGCGAACTGGTGTTCGACAACCTGCCCAAACCCGTGGCAGGCACGCTCCACCTGAGCGAGCAGCCCGGGCTGGGTTTCCGACCCGACCCCGGGCGGCTCGCCGAACTGGCACGACGACCAGGGTCGCGGGGGGCGGGCAAAGCCTGACCTGCCGCCGCCCTGCCACGATCACGACAACAAACACCGGAGACAAGCATGCACAACCCCCAGCCCCCCTTCTCGGCGGACCGCCGCCACGCCCTGATCACCGCCTTGCTGGCCGCCGTGGGCAGCGCCACCACGCCCCTGGCCTGGTCACAGGACTGGCCCAGCCGCCCGGTGCGGCTGGTCGTCGGCTACTCGGCCGGCGGCGGCGTCGACGCCATGGCGCGCCTGGTCGCGCCGCGCCTGTCGGAGCTGCTGGGCCAGCAGGTGATCGTGGAAAACCGCACCGGCGCTGCCGGCCTGATCGCGGGCGACACCGTCGCGCGCGCCGCGCCGGATGGCTACACGCTGATGCTCGGCGACAGCTCGCTGCTCATCGCCCAGCACCTGCAGTCGCGCATGAGCTTCGATCCGCTCAAGGCCTTCACCCCGGTGGCCAGCCTGTTCACGCTGCCGCTGATCATCGTCACCCACAACGACTTTCCGGCCCGGACGCCGGCCGAATTTGTCGCCACCCTGAAAAAGAACCCGGGCCGCTATTCGTACGCCACCTCCGGCGTGGGCACCGTGCACCACCTCGGTTTCGAAATGCTCAAGGGCCGCACGGGCTCCTTCGTGCTGCACATCCCGTACCGGGGCGCCTCGCAGATCGTGCCCGACGTGATGAGCGGCCAGGTGCCCATCGGCGTGGTCAGCGCGGCCTCGGCCATCGCCCAGGCACGGGCCGGCCGGCTGCGGGCCCTGGCGGTGATGAACCCGGTCAGGCTGTCCGGCGGCGAAGACATTCCCCCGCTGTCCGACGCGGTGCCGGGCTTCTCCGCCGTGCCACGGCTGTACGTGCTGGCCCCGACCGGCACACCCGCACCCATCGTCGAGCGGCTGAGCGAATCGCTGCGCAAAGTCATGGCCGCCCCCGACATCGCGCAGGTCGCGGCCCAGCAGGGTGCCGTGCCGGCCTACATGCCGGCCGCGGCCCTGGCCACCGACCTGGGGCGCGAATCGGCCGAATGGGGCAAGGTCATCCGCGAACAGAAGATTTCCGCGCAATGAGCGCGTGCCACCCGGTGCCCGGCCACCAGCGGGAGAGCCCCCCATGCCCGTGATGACGAACATCGAAGACCTGCGCCGCCTGGCCCAGAAACGCGTGCCGCGCATGTTCTACGACTACGCCGACTCCGGCTCCTGGACCGAAAGCACCTACCGCGCCAACGAGAGCGACTTCCAGCAGATCAAG